>JASLGV010000297.1 GCA_030149995.1 Pedobacter sp. | reverse complement strand
CAGAACCGCTGTTGCGAATGGCAAACCTGCATTAACCATGAAAGATGTGTTGGAAGGTATGATAAAAGCACATGAAATTCAAGGCGTTCTGGCGCTGGAAAACTCATTTAATAAAGTAGGTTTGGACCATGTAATCCTGGTAAAAATAGCTTCTACAGCTGTTGTGGGTAAACTAATAGGACTTACCCGGGATGAGTTGATTAACGCTGTTTCCATGGCTTTTGTTGATGGACAATCTTTAAGAACATACCGTCACGCTCCGAATACCGGAAGCCGTAAATCATGGGCTGCAGGCGATGCGACATCGCGTGCAGTTCGTTTGGCGCTGATCGCAAAAACAGGAGAAATGGGTTATCCTTCTGTATTGACAGCGAAAACCTGGGGATTTTACGATGTATCCTTTAAAGGGAATGAGTTTAAATTTCAGCGCGATTACAGTTCTTATGTAATGGAAAATGTATTATTTAAAATATCCTTCCCGGCCGAATTCCACTCGCAAACGGCTGTGGAAGCCGCGATGACTTTACACGAAAAATTAAAAGCAGCAGGGAAAACAACGGACGATATCAAAAAAATCACCATTCGCACACACGAAGCGGCCATCCGCATCATCGATAAAAAGGGACCGCTGAACAATCCTGCCGACAGGGATCACTGTATCCAGTATATGATTGCAGTACCTTTAATTTTTGGAAGGTTAACAGCCTCTGATTACGAAGATAACATCGCATCTGATGCAAGAATAGATGTATTACGGGATAAAATGGGATGTGTGGAAGATGTGCAATTTACCAAAGACTATCACGATCCTTCCAAACGCTCCATTGCTAATGCTCTGACCGTTGAATTAAACGATGGAACGGTTTTAGAAGAAATCATAGTAGAATATCCCATCGGTCATAAGCGCAGACGGGAAGAAGGAATTCCTGAACTTTTGAAAAAGTTTAAAATTAACCTGGCGAGAAAATTCCCTGAAAAGCAACAACAGGTTGTATTAAATACTACCTTGGATTATAACAAGCTTGTAAGCATACCCGTACACGAGTTTGTGGATTTACTGGTAATTTAATTCGTTTATTTTAAGTTCAGCTTAAAATTGTTAATCAATGAAGTATTGACGTAAATGCATGCATTAAAACAAAATGCCAATGACGACAGAAGAAAAAATCAGACAATCAGAAACACATGTTTTTAAGGTTGTATTTCCTGATACCACCAATCATCACAATACGATGTTTGGCGGAAGGATATTAATGATGATGACCGAAACGGCATTTATGACTGCAACCCGGTTTAGCCGGAAAAACTTTGTGCTGGTGAGCAGTGGTAAAATTGATTTTACCAAACCCATTCCTGCCGGAACACTGGTCGAACTCGTTGGGCAGGTTGCGCGCATTGGCAATACAAGCATAGAAATACTCGTTGAAGTTTATCTGGAGAAAATGAGAGAAGAATTCAGAGAAAAAGTAGTAAGCGGCGCTTTTATTTTGGTCGCCATCGATGAGAATAGTAAACCGATTCCGGTTCATTAAATAAACGACTGCCAGCTGTGGGATTAAACCCGGCTGGCAATCGTTTTTTCATATTTTTTATAAATTCCTGATTAAACAAAATATCGGTCTGTTTTCTCTTTTTTGCTGTAGCAGAAAACATCAAAATCCTGCCTGATTTTTTCTGTCTCCCGTATTCCATATCACAACGATTAGTTGTTGTCTGATTTTTCCATAGAATAATTTTCTTTCGCAGTCTTAAAAACAGATCTTAAAAAGTATAATGTGCTTTTTTTGATTTTATGGTCGGTGGTTTATTCTTATTTAAAAGGGATTATAAAGTTTTAAAAGCTGTCTATGTACATTTGTGCGGAATTTAAAACTGATTATTTTGAAGAAGCGCTGGCCAATGGTGCAGGGTTTTTTACAACATGGCCTGAGTTTGCATATCAATCGTTACAAGTAATCACCCTAAACTAAAGAACATAAACTCAATAATCAAATATTCATTGTGGCTGTAGCTACTTTGTTGCGCGTAAAGGTGTAATGATAATTGGATTAAATATGGGGTTTTAATGAGATTCGCCTAATGCTCGCCTTAAGAGCATAAAAAAAGCACCAATCTTATGTGATTGATGCTTTTCCGTAGCCCGTAGGGGAATCGAACCCCTGTTTCCAGAATGAAAATCTGGCGTCCTCACCCCTAGACGAACGGGCCATTAAAGAGGAATGTCTTTCAACTCCTTTGGTAGCGGGGACCAGACTCGAACTGATGACCTTCGGGTTATGAGCCCGACGAGCTACCAACTGCTCCACCCCGCACTTCCTGCTTCAGTAGTTGTTTTTTTCTGAAGTGCTGCAAAGGTAAGACTATTTTCTTAAACTGCAAATGTATTTTTAAAATTTAGCGATTTATCTTCAATAAAGGCTTTTATGGCTTTAACAGTCTGGTCCGGATTGCTGATGTGTGGATAATGCCCCTTTGTATCCAGTAATTTCAGAATATTGCCAGGCGTATGTTTGCGTATATATTCACCTATATTAGGGGGCGAAATCATATCCTGCCTGCTTTGAACAGTTAAACTTGGAACAGAGACCTGACGCAATTTATCGCGATGGTCGCAGGTAAAGGTAGCCTTGGCAAAAGCCAGTGCAATTTTAGGATCCATAGACTCAAAAGATTCCTGGAGAAACTCTGTTAACTCCGGACGCTCCGGGTTATCCATTACAAGAGGAGCCATAGCCTTCGACCAGCCTACAAGGTCAATTGCTATAAAATTAAACAGGGTTTCCAGGTCTTTAACGTCAAAACCGCCAAAATAATCATTATCATTCAGGTATCTGGGAGAGGGGCCTATAAAAATAAGTTTTTCAAAAATATCCGGTCTTTGCAGGGCTGCAATCATCCCAATCATACTGCTGATGGAATGTCCGATAAAAACAATTTTTTTTAGGTCAAGTGCAGCTATAATATCCAGTACATCACAGGCATACCCCTCCAGAGTCGCGTATTTATGGTAATCATATTGATTTATATCTGATTTTCCCGAACCTACATAGTCAAAAAGTACCACTCTATAATCGGGAATAAAGGCATCTGTAATAAACTTCCATGCACGCTGATCGCAACCAAAGCCATGTGCAAACATAATCACCCGGTCGCCTTCACCCAGTATGTTTACATGATTTCTTGTAAGAATCTTATTCAATTTTGTAAAAAAAATAAATTATTTATGTGCAGCAAAAGTAATAGAAAAAGAGCATAAAAATTTATTCAGATCGTTTAATGTTGTAATTGCATGTTTTTATTGCTTTTTGAGCTTAAAAACTGTATTTCAAGGTGTTAATGGATTAGTTGTTGTACAGTTTTAAGACATTTTGTATTGTTTGTTAGCTTTTTTAATACATTCATTTACGACAAATCGTTGCGTGTTTTAGGATTTTTGAACAATATGCAAATGCCTGTTGATTCCGTTTTAACGTCCGTCATTTTTGAAAATTACCGGATTTTAAAAATACTTGTCGAGTGCCAGTCCGTAAGTGAAATTCAGGTTTTCCCGGTTTGTTACCGTAAGTTTATTATAGTTCAATGCTGTGGTTAGACTGATCCATTTTTTTATTTTTAAACCCAGGGTGGTATTTGAACGGATAATGTGGTCGTTCGATCTGGAAAATGCACTTTGAAGAAAGTGATTTCCATCCAGGGTAATGAGTTGCTTAAACACAAAATGATATTGGAGACGCAACGAATTCCTGAAAGTATGGTAGTTTTCGCCTTGTAGCAGGCTGCTCTGGTCAAATAATACACCATCGCTCAGGTTGATATAAGCATTTTCTCGGTCCATTATGCTGTAAGCAATACCGCCACCTGCAAGTAATTGATTTTTTATTTTTAACGAATAGCTGGTATTATAATTAAGCAAACCCCAATAGTAAAAGTGTGGCAGGGTTTTATACAGGTTAAAGTTAAGGGTTGATGAAAAATCGTTGTTGCTTAAACTTCCGTTTTGTTTGCCGTATAACCAGGAACTTGAAGAATTGAGTACCACGCTTTTCTTTTTTATACCAAAGCTCATGGAATTATTAAGCAGGTAGGCTTTATCTTCGTTGGTACGGTTAATGGAACCGGCAGAAGAGAGTACCACGTGGTATTGGGTGCTGTCGCTGTACTGCGCATAGCTTCCGGTATAAATAATCAGGGCAAGAAAAGTTAATAAAATTATCTTCATGTTTTAAACGGCCGGGTATGTCTTTAAAAAATTGAAAGTATTGCCGGCATTACTTTCATTCAGTTATACAAACGCAATTGGGTTCAGCAATAAAAGCTCCCTGTTCTATTTAATAAACATCCCCTAAATTAGGTTTTGTAAATTAAAGACAAGCATACGTTTTTAATTGCCGGTACAAAATTCAGGAGCACATTTGTTTGATACAAAATATGGTCGTTTTAGTATTAAATACATGGCAAGCAAGGGAATTGTTATACTTTAGTGGCAAATTTATTTAAATGTTCAGACTATTTTCCTTTACGTTGCTGTTGCTCTTATCGGTTACTTTTGTGTCAAATGCACAAAAAAAGCACACGCTGAGTGGTACCATTAAAGATGCTTCAACAGGAGAAACGCTGATTGGGGCAACCGTTAAAATACAGGAGCTCCCCGCTTCCGGAACTTCTGCAAATACTTATGGTTTTTATTCTCTAACCGCCCCGGAAGGCAGCTATGTGGTTGTTTTCTCCTACATTGGTTATGAGCCATACAGCCAGAAAATTACCCTCCAGAAAGATCAGGTCATTAATGTTTCTTTAAAATCGAGATCAGACCTGGAAGAAGTGGT
>JASLGV010000287.1 GCA_030149995.1 Pedobacter sp. | reverse complement strand
GCCAGCATCCTATTGAATAATTAATCTGAATTTTATTTACAAGGTAATTTCCTCCTTAACAATATATTTCATCTCTATTGTTAACTTAGCCTTCATTTAAATTACCAATCTATATCATCATGACGCTAAAAACAGCTTATGCACTTTTCTTTTCTGCAGCCATAACAACCCTGTTTACCTGTAAGCAAGAAGTAAAAAACAGCAACCTTAATGGCACCTGGAAATTAATTTCCAGCGAATTAATTACGAACGGGCAATCTGAAAGAACTTTCCCCGTTCAGGGACAGGAAATGATTAAAATATTTAACGATACCCATTTCGCATTTTTTAAGCATGATATTAATAAAGGAAAAGACAAAAATGCTGTTTTTGATTCCGGAAGTGGGACTTATTCCCTGGAAGGAAATGTATATAAAGAGCATTTGGCATTTTGCAATTACAGGGATTGGGAAAATCATAATTTTACCTTTAATTTAACCATCAGGCAGGATACAATTATACAGCGCGGAGTGGAGAAAATAGACAGCCTGAACATCAACCATGAAATTGTGGAAACCTATGTTCGCATTAAAAAATAATCTTTGAAATGCACCATCTGTATTTTAATGCCAGAGAATGCATTTATTCATCTTTTGGACTTGTAAAGAAAAGACTCAAGAAGGGCTATAATCCTGATCCAGCGCAGCCTGTTAATAAATGTAGCAACATCAGAATCGCTTTTACCTTTAAATTTTAACCATACAGTTCAAAAACCTTTTACATAACTTTACTTCAAATCCTTTTTTATGAAGTTATACTTTTTAATATTTCTATTATGCAGTACACTTATGGTCCGGGCTCAAAGTACTTTTAAAAACGATCAGCTTAAATTTGAACGTGTAGAAAATGCCTACCAGGAGAAATGGCCGGATTTAAAAAAATCGTTAAAAGAAAAAGGCTTTACAGATGGCTTTTCTCTGCTCATTAATGCATATAAAACCGAGGGTAAATTAGAAGTATGGCTTAAAAACAGTCAAGATAAATCTTACCGTTTGTTCAGAACCTATGATTTTTGTGCACATTCCGGCACCATTGGTCCGAAATTGACCGAAGGTGATAAGCAAACACCAGAAGGGTTTTATCATGTAAATGTATTTAATCCTGAAAGCAGTTTCCATCTTTCGCTGGGTATTAATTATCCGAATGGTGTAGATTATGTACGAACGGGGAAAGACAAAAGTCCGGGAAGCGATATTTACATCCATGGAAAATGTGAAACCGTTGGTTGCATTCCGCTTACAGACGAAAAGATAAAAGAATTATATGTATTGGCTGTCGAAGCCCGCCAGGCTGGTCAAGAGAAAATAGCAGTTAATATTTATCCTTTTAAAATGACGGATGAAAATCTGAAAAAGTATACAGCTCAGTTTCCTGCACAAACAGGTTTCTGGCAAACCTTGCAGCCGGCTTATCTTGCTTTTGAAAAGACCAAAGTGCAACCCAGGATTGAGGAAAAAAATGGAAATTACATACTTTCTGCTAAACCATTTTGATAAACAAAAGAGATTTTCAGACGGTCTAATGCAAAAAACCCCGGAATAATTTCCGGGGCTTAACCAACATTAGCCTACACGAATTGCTTACATTTACATGTATAAAACCGGCTTTTTCAGCTAAAATTTTCATTTTTTGCAAGTCTTTTAACCTGATAGGTTGCCGGCTACTTCACCTACTGAATGAAGCATTGGTTTCTTCAGCAATTCATCATCCTAACAGAGTTATTTTACCCAATATCATCTATACGAGGGTAAGAAATTTCTGAAGTAATGAGATGACTAAAATCTCCAGGTACCATTACAGCAATCGACCCTGGCCATTTTTCAAACCTTAAATCTGTATAAATAAAAAAGGGTAAGATTAAAAAATCTTACCCCTTATCTTTTTTTCTTTATTGCTTACAACATACCACCACAAACAGATAACGTTTGTCCGGTTACATAAGCACTCATATCTGAAGCCAGGAATACACAAACATTTGCAATATCATCTGTTTCGCCGGCACGTTTTAACGGAATGTCTTTTTCCCATCCTTCTACCACTTTCGGATCCAGTACTTCAGTCATTTCAGTACGGATAAAACCTGGTGCAACAACATTGGCACGAATGTTTCTCGAGCCCAGTTCTTTTGCTACGGATTTGGTAAAACCAATAATACCTGCTTTAGAAGCTGCATAGTTAGCCTGGCCTGCATTACCAGTTACCCCAACAACCGAACTCATGTTAATGAAAACACCTTTGCGGGCTTTCATCATTATTTTTGAAGCCGCTTTGGTTACGTTGAAAATAGATTTCAGGTTGATGTTAATTACATCATCCCAGTTTTCTTCGCTCATCCGCATCAATAAACCATCTTTTGTAATACCGGCATTGTTTACCACAATATCAATGGTTCCAAATTCTGCTACAATATCATTAATCAGTTGCTCTGCTTCGTCAAATTTAGAAGCATCAGAACGATATCCTTTTACTTTAGTTCCAAAGCTTTGCAGCTCCTGCTCTAATGCTTGTCCTTTTTCTACTGATGATAAATAGGTGAACGCTACATTGGCACCTTGTTCAGCAAATTTCTCAGCTATTTTACGGCCAATACCTTTCGATGCGCCGGTAACCAATGCTGTTTTTCCTTCTAATAGTTTCATTCGTTATTTTATTTGTTTGTCAACCTTGGCCTGTTGAAGACCAAATATATCTTATTTTTCCTTTTCCAGGTTAGATCATCTGGTCATGCCGCCCCTGTTGTCTTCCTATTGTTTGCTATACTGCTGGCTCCTGCTGACTTAAACAGTGAAAGCTACCCAATCCCCAGATGATATCAACGGAGTTAATCCCCACCACTTTTCTGTCGGGAAAACACTTTTGAATAATATCCAAAGCAATCGAATCGTTTACATCACCAAAAACAGGCACAATTACAGCCGAATTGGCGATATAAAAATTGGCATAAGAAGCCGGTAAACGTGTATCTTCGTAAATAACCGGTGATGGCATCGGCAATTTAATGATGTTTAAAGGCCGTCCGTCTTTTAGCTTCATCTTTTTTAAGGCCTCGTAGTTTTCTTCCAGCAATAAATGATTTTCATCTAAGGGATTACTTTCTACAACCGTTAAAACAGTATCTTCATTTACAAAGCGGGTAATATCATCAATGTGTCCATCGGTATCATCTCCAACAATACCATCGCCCAGCCATAAAACCTGCTCAACACCATAGTATTCCTGCAGGTATTTTTCAATCTGCTCTTGTGTTAAATGTGGATTGCGGTTTTCGTTTAATAAGCAAGCGGTAGTCGTTAAAACAGTGCCGGCACCATTAAATTCTACAGAACCACCTTCCATTACAATATCAGGTAAAAACAGCGGCAAATCAAAGTGTTTGGCTATTTTGGTAGGCACTACATCATCCAGATCATACGGTGGGTATTTTCCACCCCAGGCATTGTATCCCCAATCTACAACGGCCTTTTCATTTCCTTTTACAACAAAAGCAGGTCCGTGATCGCGACACCAGGCATCGTTTGTTTCGTTAAAATAAAATTCAATCTGCGATAAATCAGCCTCAACCTTTTCCAGTTCAGAAAGGGCGAAAGCTTTCATGGCTTCGTCTTTTACATTAATCCGCACTTTTTCACCTTCGGCAACAACTTTGATAAACGCGCAATACGGTTTATAAATGCTTTCTATTTTGCCAGGCCAGCTCGCCTCCTTGTGGGGCCAGCTCAACCAGGTTGCTTCGTGTTTTGCCCACTCGGCCGGAAAGGTATAGCCTTGCTGCTTTGGCGAATAATCAAATTGATTGATATTTAATTCTTTTCTTGGAGGAAAGTGTGACATAGTTTTATTTAAGTCGGCGTTCTGGCACCAGAACACCGATGGTATTGTTTATCAAGGTTGTATATAAATCTGTCTCCTATTTAACAAAACAAGATCTATAGACTTATCTGTAACCTTAATTTTTTTAAAGTTTATCGTTCAATTAGAAGATTACGTATCTGCAATTTTTTACGGATACGGTCGTCTTACCTGCTTGTTAGTCTCCGTCTATATATCTTTTGGTAATTGGCTGATAAGAGTCAATTCTTCTGTCTCTTAAAAACGGCCAGTGTTTGCGGAAGAAATCGGATTCGGAAAGATCCAGTTCTACCACTTCAGTTTCTTCCTGATCGTGCGAACCTAAATAAAGCAGTTTACCTTGGGCATTGGTTGCAAAACTACCACCCCAGAACTTCATGGCGCCATTTTGTTCAAAACCTACGCGGTTAACACTTACAACGGGTACACCGTTTGCAACAGCGTGCGAGCGCTGAATGGTTTGCCATGCATTGTACTGATCTTTATTGGTCTCTTCATCCTGATCTGTAGCCCAGCCAATAGCAGTTGGATAAAACAGGATATCAGCGCCCATTAAAGCTGTAATACGCGATGCTTCCGGATACCATTGATCCCAGCAAATCAGGATACCAATTTTAGCAAATTTGGTTTCAAAAACCTTGTAACCTAAATCCCCTGGCGTAAAGTAAAATTTTTCGTAAAAAGCAGGATCATCTGGGATGTGCATTTTGCGATATTTACCCAGGTAAGAACCATCGGCATCTAAAACAGCGGTTGTATTGTGATACAGACCTTCGGCACGTTTCTCAAATAATGAAGCAATAATAACAACGCCCAACTCTTTGGCTACAACCTGCAAGGCATCTGTAGATGGCCCCGGAATGGCTTCTGCCAGATCGAAATTATCGTAGTCTTCAACATCGCAAAAATAAAGAGAGGTAAAAAGTTCCTGCAAACACACAATTTGTGCGCCTTTGGCAGCGGCTTCTCTCACTTTTACAATTGCTTTATTTAAATTTTCCTGTTTATCTTTTGTACAGCTCATCTGTACCAGACCAACTTTTACTTTACTCATCTGCTAAAAATTAAAATGCAAAGTTACTAAAAAAAGCTTTAAGGTATAAAGCATGAGCGCACCACGTTTGTTTTAAAATTTACCATAAAAACAACAACCATTGTTTCTTGTAATTCCTTCTTTCGAAAGGATATAAAGGTCGGTTGCTTTAATATAAAAAATTAAACGCCCATTTCTTCCCGATATTCCTGCTGCAATTCGAAAAGACATTTGGCGCAGAGGCAGCCATCGTATAATTCGGAAATATACTGTACTTCGTTAATGGTTAACTGCACCACGCTA
>JASLGV010000261.1 GCA_030149995.1 Pedobacter sp. | reverse complement strand
TTTTATGTAAGCCTGGGTTTAAGCAACGGAAGTATTGGTGGCATTGAAGCTTATTTTAATAAGATTATGGGAATTGTAATTGGTATTTTCCTGCACATTTCTACCACCATCTTATTCGAGTCAAATGCCGATCATAAGATCAACATCCGCAAAATGATTGCTGTTTTATTGGGTATTGGTGTTGCGCTTATCGGCTTTTTTGCCGGTTCCGGCCATCATTGATAACGATCAAAAACAAAACTACTTAGGTTTCTTTTTCTTTTCCCGGCCATAACCCCAGGGGCAGTGCCTGCATTTATTTTTACAACAGGTGCCACGTTTTAAATGGTAAGCTTCTGTTAAGACCATCAAACCTTCTTCATTGTAGTAAAAATCTTCACCTTCCTTTAGCATAGCCTTTAATAAAAAACCTTTATCAGCAACGGCTTAAGCCTTAGAAAAGGCTAAGCCGTTGATTCTTTAATTCAAAATTTTAACTTCCAGTTTACCGGCAAAATGACTGGCCAGGTGTTTTCCATCGCCGTGTAATGTCCATACGGCTCTGGGTTGCACCTGCCCGATGGTGGTTAAAATAGCTTCCCAATCGGCATGATCTGAAATATAAAGCGAAATGCCATTCTGCTGTTGCAGATTTTTCCAGCCCGAGGCAAAGGCCCGAACCACGTTGACGGCTTTATGATAACTATGAAAAACCATTGGCGGCACCAGATACACCTGCTGCTCCGGGTTGTTTTTCATTACTTTCCGATCGTATGGCTGGTAGCGCCCAATATTGATGCCGTATTCTTCGTAAATCTTTACAAAAGGAAGAATGCTGTGGTGCACCATAATATTTTTTTCGGGGCAGTGCTGGTTTAGCAACTGAATAATACGCTGGCTTTTACCCAGTGCATAAGCACCGAGCATGATGTTTGCACGGGTATCGTTCAGTTTCTGAATTTCAGCAACATCTGATGGATGTTTGGTTGCTGGATTTGCAAAGGTGCTTTCTGTAATCAATACATCGGCCTGAACAAATTCAAAAGCTTCGCAACTCGCATCGGGTTCCAGCTTATAATCGCCGGTGTAAAGGTATTTTACACCTTTATACCGCATTAAAACCTGTGCCGAACCCAATATATGCCCTGCCGGGTAAAAAGTAATTTCTACCTCTTTAATTTTAAAAGACTGCCTGTAGGCTTTAATATAAAATTCGCCGGCAGCAAACTTACGGTAGCGGTGTTTCATAAAGCTGGCCGTAGCTGCTGTACAGTACACATGTTCGCTCCCGCCAATGGCATGATCGCCATGAGCATGAGAAATAACCGACTGGGCTACTGCCTGCTGTGGGTCCAGGTAAAAATCGCCCACGGCACAATAAAGCCCTGCTGGTGTAATTACAATAAAATCTTCTACTATCATCTATGCTCCGCTCCTTTCCAAAAACTGCTTATGTAACTCCATTACCTGATCTATAATGGAATGTTCCGAGTCGTTGAGTACGAAATAATCTGCCAAAGCACGTTTTTGTTCATCGCTGAATTGTTTATCCATACGTGCTTGTACCTGCGCAGCGGTTACGCCGTCGCGCTGCATCACCCGGCTTAAACGTACCTCAACCGGGGCCGTTACCAATATACTGGCATCGCACATTTTATAAGAGTCGCTTTCAAACAACAAAGCTGCTTCTTTAAGCGTGTAAGGTACAGAGGCTGGTATGGTTGCCTGCCAGCTTTCAAAAGCCCTGAATACCGCGGGGTGTACCAGTGCATTTAATTTAGCCAGCTCCTCTGCATTGTTAAAAACGATGGCCGCAATATGCTTATTGTTCAGTTTACCATCGTCAAAATAACTCTCGGTTCCAAAAGTATTTCGTACACCCTCTATCAGCAGTGCATCTGTTACCATAATCTCTTTAGCAACCGTATCTGCATAAAATACCGGGATGTCCAGTATTTCAAAAACCTTGCAAACGGTTGTTTTTCCGCTTCCTATACCACCGGTAATACCAACTTTAAACATGTTTATTTTTCTATTATGAAATCTACTTTTGCCGGCGAAATCTGAATTAAGCGGCAATATTCTGGAAATTCTGTAACCTTAACCAGCAGCTGGTTGTGTTTTAAAACCTGCCAGTCGTTTGCATCTACACTTGCCTGGATAAAGCTATCGTCTACCTGACTGTAATTGCTTAAAGCTACAATAAAGGTAACTTTAACCTTTTTGGGGTATAGCTTAATATTGAGGTAATTCTTATTGTTAATAATTTTAAGCGGTACTTCAATGGTTTTCTCCGTAAACTCATCTACCGGAAGCTTAACCTCTACAGCAGAAGGAAATACACTTACATTTTTGAGTGTACTGTGCTGCATGGCAATTCTGGCGGTGGTGCTGTTTTGTACTTTTTCGAGTTTGAGTGTATCGGTAGACCAGCTTTCTATTTTCTCCAGTTCTTCTATTGGTCCTGTTACTGTAACAAATTTGGGGTTCAGCTTAATTTCGTTTGAAATGCCATATTGTTTGGCAAAATCAATCTTATCAATTAACCGTACCGGCACCCGTTTAACCGTTCTTTTGGTAAAATCAAAGTAAAGTGTATCTGGTTTAACGGAGATTACTTTCTGTGTGCTTTCGAGCTGTTTGTTGATGCTGTAAAGCTGATCGGAAAAAGAAATAAAATCCTTGCTGTTTAGCTGGTTCAGGCTAACGGAAACCGATTGCGGATTGATGCGCAACCTTGCAAATAACAACTGCCAGCCGGTTCCTTCTACCTGAAGATCGACCGTATCGGACTGAAGCGGATGAAAAGCCCGTTTCTGTGGAAAATTCTTATAAATTAAAACGGTTTTGGCTGTATAAACATATTTATTGTTCAATGCCAGAAAAAGCCAGGCTGCAATGGCCAGTATTAAGCAGGTAAACAGGCTTAAAACACGTCTTTTCTCTATTTTTGTTAGTTTAATAAAGGGCATAATTCTGTGCAGGG
>JASLGV010000230.1 GCA_030149995.1 Pedobacter sp. | reverse complement strand
CTGTCCCCAGGCCAGTATGGAAGCAAAGAAGCCCGAAATTTCGATATCTTCTTTTTGCGTAAATAAATGCGGAATACAAATCGGGTCGTTTTCTATAAAGTTGGGCCTGTTGTATTGGTCAACCTTTTGATCAAGAAAATTCCGTAGTTCTAAGAAATCCATTGAGTTGTATATACAAAAAGGGCGTATAAGCTGCCGTTTCCACTTTCAGAAAACAACATACATAATACGCCCTTTCAAATATTATTTTAAAGCCTGTTCCAGGTCTGATAGCAGGTCTTCAATATCTTCTACGCCTACACTCAGACGTAATAAGTTATCGGTTACACCTACCTTTTCGCGCTCTTCTTTTGGTATAGAGCCGTGGGTCATGGTTGCAGGATGGTTAATTAAAGATTCTACACCGCCTAAAGATTCGGCAAGTGTAAACACCTTAAAGTTAGAAGATATGCGGAATGTTTCCTGCAAATCGGCTCCTTTAAGTGTAATGGAAATCATGCCGCCAAAACCACGCATCTGTTTTTTAGCCACTTCGTGGTTGGGATGATCTTCAAATCCAGGCCAGTAGATTTTATCTACTTTCGGATGATTTTTCAAGTAACGTGCTACTTGTTCGCCATTTTCGCAATGTGCTTTCATTCTTAAGTGCAGGGTCTTTATACCGCGCAACACCAGGAAGGCATCTTGCGGACCCGGGGTAGCTCCACAAGCATTGTACACAAACCAAAGATCTTTATAAAGGGCTTCGTTGTTGGTTACCAAAGCACCCATTACTACATCCGAGTGCCCGCCAATGTATTTTGTTACCGAATGCATTACAATATCTGCACCCAGATCAATCGGATTTTGCAGATAAGGAGAAGCAAATGTATTATCGACCGTTAAAATCAGGTTATGTGCTTTAGAGATTTTGGCTACTTCTTCAATATCAATAATCTGCATGGTTGGATTAGTGGGTGTTTCTATCCAAACCAGCTTTGTTTTATCGTTAATATAAGGCAACATATTTTCCGGATTGGTTAAATCCAGAAAATGGAATTTAATGCCGTATTTGGCATATATTTTCGTAAAAATACGATACGAACCACCGTACAAATCGTTACCGGTTATAACTTCATCACCGGGTTGCAACAACCTGAGTACAGCATCTGTTGCCCCCATCCCACTCGAAAATGCCAAACCATATTTTGCATTCTCAAGTGCTGCCAGACAATCTTCCAGTGCTTTTCTGGTTGGGTTGGTTCCTCTTGAATATTCATAACCCTTATTATCTCCCGGCGATTTTTGCCAGTAAGTTGATGTTTGATAAATGGGTGTCATTACCGCCCCGGTAGTTGGGTCGGGTTCCTGGCCTGCATGGATGGCCTTAGTTGCAAATTTCATGTATTTCCTGTTTTAATGGAATGATAAATTATGACGCGGATCTTACAATTCCGGCATCTTTTTTAACATTGGTTTGCTTATCCGGCCTCAAACCGGATAAGCATTAAAGAACTGACTTATTTTAAAGCCATTGGTTTATACAACCGGCATTTAAAATTTATATACGCGGTACTGAATAATCAGCTTAGTACGCCCTTGCAAATAAAACCCTTTGGGTTGATGGCTTTCCGGAATAAATACAAATACCATCTTCCAGTTTATTATCCAATGGAATACAACGGATGGTTGCTTTGGTTTCTTCTTTTATTTTCTGTTCTGTTTCAGGCGTACCATCCCAGTGTGCAGAAATAAAACCGGTTTTTTCATCCAGTAAAGTTTTAAATACCTCATAACTATTGGCTTCAGTAATGTGCGCATCTCTGAAAGCCAGGGCCTTATTGTACATACTTTTCTGTATGTTATCCAGCAACTCTACAATATAAATATCTAAACCATCCTGAGGTACGGTTTGTTTTTCTTTGGTATCACGTCTGGCTATTTCTACGGTTTTATTTTCCATATCACGGCCACCAATGGCAATACGTACCGGCACGCCTTTCAATTCATAATCGGCAAATTTAAATCCCGGACGTTGTGTATCCCTGCTATCGTATTTTACCGATACGCCTAAACCTTTCAGTTTTAAGCTCAGTTCTTTTACATAAGCAGAAATTTTTTCCAGGTCCTCATCCGTTTTATATATCGGCACAATTACCACTTGTGTAGGTGCCAGTTTCGGAGGAATAACTAAACCGGAATCATCGCTATGCGCCATAATTAAAGCACCCATTAAACGGGTTGATACCCCCCATGAAGTTGCCCAAACATGATCCAGTTTACCATCTTTTCCGGTAAACTTAACATCAAATGCCTTTGCAAAATTCTGCCCCAGGAAATGCGAAGTACCTGCTTGAAGAGCTTTTCCATCCTGCATCAATGCTTCAATACAATAAGTATCGAGTGCACCGGCAAAACGCTCATTTGGCGATTTACGTCCGCGTACAACCGGTACAGCCAGCCAGTTTTCTGCAAAATCGGCATAGATATGCAGCATGCGTTCAGTTTCCTCAATGGCCTCTTCTGCGGTTGCGTGTGCGGTATGGCCTTCCTGCCATAAAAATTCGGCTGTACGTAAGAATAACCGGGTGCGCATTTCCCAACGTACCACATTGGCCCATTGATTAATCAGAATGGGTAAATCACGATATGACTGAATCCAGCCTTTGTATGTATTCCAGATAATGGTTTCTGAAGTAGGCCTTACAATCAGTTCCTCTTCCAGTTTGGCAGACTCATCTACCACAATGTTTCCTTCACCATCATTTTTTAAACGATAATGTGTAACCACTGCACATTCGGTAGCAAAACCTTCTACGTGCGAAGCTTCTTTAGAAAAAAACGATTTCGGAATAAACAAAGGAAAATAAGCGTTGCTGTGTCCGGTATCCTTAAACATTTTGTCCAGCACCGACTGCATGTTTTCCCATATGGCATAACCATTTGGCTTAATTACCATACATCCCCGTACGGCAGAATGCTCTGCCAGGTCGGCCTTTATGACGATATCATTATACCATTGCGAATAATCAGTTGCTCTGCTTGTAATTTCTTTGCTCATAAATGTATTTGGAACGTAAATTGTATGTTAAATTATATGAAATTAAGCGACAAATTTATAAATTTATGCCTACAAATCCATTAACAATGGCCGGCATTAATTTTTAAGGTTGTAAATTAAAAATTCCAGGCTTCAATATCATGGATTTTAACAAAATTTTAATCACCAATTAGCACACACTTAAACAATATATACCATGAAACCAATTAAATTTTTACCCATTGCATTGATTGCTGCCGCTGGGTTGGTTGCATCATGCTCTACATCCAAGCTTGCCCATCGTCCGGGCGACGATGATGTATACAATTCTGTTGCCAAGGCAAAAGAAATAGAATACAGACCGCAGGTTCAAACACAACAACAATACCAGGATAACTATAACGATACGGATGAGTATTATGGCACCAGTAATCCTTATTATGATATGGACTATTCTTCGAGAATAAACCGTTTTTACAATGGCTATTCGTGGAGAGGTTATTATGATCCGTATTATGATTATAACTATTACAACAACAGCTACTTAAGTATTGGCCTGAACTGGAGCACCGGCTATGGCCTTGGCTGGGGCGGTGGTTACTATGGAAACATTTGGAACAGTCCCTTCTATTATGGAAATGCCTGGGGCAATCCTTATTACGGATGGAACTACTGGGGTCCTTACTCAAACTACGATCGCTTTGGCTGGGGCGGCGGCTGGTATGGTGGTGGCGGTTGGTATGGCGGTGGCTGGTATGGCGGTGGTCGTGTAATTACAACCAACAGTAACTACAGACCAAGAGTAGGCAGTAATGACATGGGCGTTCCAAGAGGAGGCTCAGCTGTAAACTCACCAAATTATGGCAGACCAAGCAGATCTTCTACCAATGGTGGCTACATACCTAATACACAAAACCGTAATCCTTCGTCATACACACCAAATAACAGACCTGCAGACAACAACATGACACGTCCTTCGCGAGATAGTCGTCCGGCTCCAACCTATAACCCACCTTCAAACAGTGGCGGCGGTAGTTTTGGTGGTGGCGGCGGCGGTGGTGGCGCAAGACCAAGCAGAGCAGGACGCGGATAATTTTTTTCTATAGAAGACAGACAAAATGAACAAATTTTTAACAACCTTAACGGTAATTACAGTAATTGCCTCAGGCAAAATATATGCACAAAGTTACGCTCCTGATGCGTTCCGCTTTTCGCAAACCAACTATGGTAGCTCTGCACGCTTTAAAGCAATGGGAGGCGCCCAGATTGGTGTAGGTGGCGATATCAGTTCCATCAGTGCCAACCCTGCCGGACTTGGCTTATTCACCAAATCAGAATTCAGCATTACACCCGAATTTAATTCTGTATCTAACAAAGGCCTGTTTCTTGGTAAAGAAACCAAATCAGATAAAAATCAGATCAATCTGAATAATGTTGGTGTTGTATTTTACAACCCTACTTTTATAGCGAAAGGTTCTG
>JASLGV010000200.1 GCA_030149995.1 Pedobacter sp. | reverse complement strand
CATTACGAAGCTTGTACTCATTTAAACCGTACCATTCAAGCCATTAAAGCCGCCGGTTGTAAAGCAGGGGTAGCGCTAAATCCACATACCCCGGTTAGTTTGTTGCAAGATATAATATCAGAACTTGATCTGGTGCTGATTATGTCTGTAAACCCGGGTTTTGGCGGACAAAAGTTTATTCAAAATACTTATAAAAAAATTGGAGAGTTAAAAGAATTAGCCGGAAAGTACAATTCACACGTAATTATTGAAGTAGATGGTGGTGTGGGTTTACAAAATATAGAGCAGCTGATTGAGGCTGGTGCACAGGCTTTTGTAGCTGGGAATGCTGTTTTTGCAACTGAAAATCCAACAGAAACAATCTCGAAAATGAAGGGATTAAATCCAACAGAAAAATTAGTCTAACTAAATTCTACCGGATTGCAAAAACAAACAACCGCTGCATTGGCGTATATAAACGATCATAATTTGATCGGAATAAAAGTGGGCTCAGACCGGAATTCATTTTTAGAAATGTGGATGGTTACGGTTGATAAAAAAGTATGCCTTGGGAATTATAGAACCAAAACATGCAGATAAGACATTAGAATTTACAGTGGTAGCCTAAGGTAAAAGATAGAGGGAAGATCACCTCAGGGATTTAACCAATTGAATAAACGCGCTAAAACAAATAAATGCTCAGATTTCGGCTAATCCTTTTCCTGTTCGTAAGCAGTTGCAGCTGGGTCTTTGCTCAACCGCTGGTTAGGATTGCCGGTACTGTTTACAATGAAAATAAACGCCCCTTATCTCAGGTAACAATTATTGTGCTGGGGCAATCTCAGTCGGCAGTTACCGATTCATTGGGTAGATATACGGTTTACTCGCGTTCGGCCAGTTTTAATGTAAAATACAGCCTGTTGGGTTATGAGCCTAAAACATTAAAGTTTAATGAAAAATCGGGTGCACGCATTACACAGAATGTATTGCTTTCTTTTAATACCAATGAGCTTGAACAGGTTAACATTACAGATAGACAAAATCAGTTAAGCAATACTACAACTTTAAATATTGCTGATTTTGCAGCCATGCCCACGGTTTCGGGCAATTTTGAAAGCATGTTAAAAACTTTGCCCGGCGTTTCGGCCAATAATGAACTGAGCAGTCAATACAGCGTAAGGGGCGGGAATTTCGACGAAAACCTTATCTACATCAACGATGTGGAAATGGTGCGACCCGTATTAATCAGAAACGGTCAGCAGGAAGGGCTTAGCTTTATAAACAGCGATCTGATCAGTAAAGCGAAATTTGCAGCAGGTGGGTTTGAGGCCAAGTATGGCGATAAACTGTCTTCTGTTTTAGCCATCAGGTACGATCGTCCGGATAGCAACCAGATGATTTTTAGTACTGGCTTACTGAATACATCCTTTTCCATGAAAAAAACGCTTAACAAAGGATTTTTCCTGGCCGGTTTACGCTATAAAAACAATTCAAGTGTATTGGTTAAGCAAGACGAAAAGGGGAGTTACAACCCTAATTTTGCAGACGCCCAGTTTTTATATCAGTATGATTTTTCGCCAAAATTCAGTCTTAATTTTTTAGGGAATTTAAATTTGGGTCAGTTTAAACTGATACCCGAAAGCCGCGAAACACAGTTCGGAACGCTTAGCAATACCTTAAGGTTAAACGTTGATTATAACGGGCAGGAGATAGACGATTATCAGGCCGCTGGTGGTGCCGTTACAGCAACTTTTTCTCCGCATTCCAATCTGGTAATCAAATTTATCAACAGCTACTTTAATACACTTGAGCGCGAACGTTTTGACATAAACGGGCAGTACTTGTTTAGCGAATCGGATCATGGTTTTTCAAATGAAAACTTTGGTCCCGTAATCAAAAACAGGGGCGTGGGAAGTTATTATCAATATGGGCGCAACAGCCTGAATACACAGGTGTTTACATCAGAAATAAAAGCCGAGCAGAATTTTAAAGATCATGTACTCTCCTGGGGGATGAAATTTGATCTTTCTACATACAACAACCGGTTAAATGAATATAATTATACGGATTCTGCAGGTTTTATCCTACCCAATAATCCCGGTCAGCTGTCGGTTCAAAATCTAATAAAAGCCGAAAACAACATCGATATAAAAAACTACAGCGCATATATCCAGGATAGCTATGTCTTATCTTCATTGGCAGATTTACAATTGGGTTTAAGGGCCAGTTACAATTCGTTTAGCAGACAGCTGCTGCTGAGTCCGCGATTACTAATTGCTTATCGTCCAAATTCAAATAACAAAATTTTAAGATTCTCTGCAGGTGTATATCAGCAGCCACCGTCTTACAGAACCATCCGGGATTTTAACGGGCAGCTTAACCTTGGCCAGAAAGCGCAACGTTCTTTTAATACTTCCTTTGGGTACGATTATGCTTTTGATGCATTCGGAACCCGGTTTAAATTTACTTCAGAAGCCTACTTTAAATACTCAGACCGGTTGATCCCTTATAAGATTGATAACGTACGCATTAAGTACCTTGCAAACGAGGTCTCCAAAGGTTACACTTATGGGGCCGATTTTAGTATTGGAGGCGAATTTGTTAAAGATCTGGTTTCGTATTTCAGGCTTTCTCTTATGCACGCCAATGAAGATGTTTTAAACGATCGTTATCAAGAAACCTTTGCCGGAAATATAACAAGAACGGTTTATCCGGGTTATTTAAAGCGTCCAACAGATCAGCGCATAAATTTTTCTGTATTTTTTCAGGATAGGCTGTTAAACAGCCCTACTTATAAAGTGCATTTAAATCTTTTATATGGATCAAGGATGCCGATCGGGCCGCCGGAAGGCCCCCGATATCTCGATAAATTTTACATTTCGTCTTATAAAAGAGTTGATATTGGTTTTTCTAAAGATTTTCTGGATGATGCGACCGTTCGTAAACCCAAATTTCTGGACCGGAACTTTAG
>JASLGV010000189.1 GCA_030149995.1 Pedobacter sp. | reverse complement strand
GTAAAGTTGTATTTATCATAAAAGAAGAGTTTTTAGAAGACTTTAAAGCTATTTTTGAACCTAAACTTAAGGGGAGAATCGAAACTGACTACGTTTTTCAGAATTTCGATCTGAAACAATTTGGAATTGAAGAAGAAATTTACCGGGAAAAACCCTGGGGTACTGCGCATGCAATATTAGCTGCAAGAAATACCATTAAAGAACCTTTCTGCGTAATTAATGCAGATGATTTTTATGGCTTTGACTCTTATCAGAAAATGGTTCATTTCCTTAGTAAAGAAGCAACAGACAGTAACTATTCGATTGTTGGTTACCAGATTGGTAAAACACTATCTGATTTTGGAGCGGTATCGCGCGGTGTTTGCAAGGTTAATGAGGCGGGTAATTTAGAAGAAATTGTAGAACGGACCAAAGTTTTTCAGAAAGATGAAACCATCGTTTATGAAGAAGAGGATAAACAATATCCGCTGAGTTTTGATACCCCTGTATCGATGAATTTCTGGGGCTTTACGCCAGCTGTTTTTAAAATAACCGAAGAGCTGTTTAAAACATTTGCCCTGGCCAATAAAGACAAACCTAAAGCAGAGTTTTTTATTCCTTTAATTGGCGAAAACTTAGTTAAAAGCAACATTGCAACCTTTAAAGTAATACCAACATCCAATCAATGGTTTGGGGTAACGTACAAAGAAGATAAACCATTTGTTCAGGATAGCATCGATCAGTTGGTTAAAAATGGTACTTATCCTGAAAAATTATGGAGCTAAAGGTAGATCCGGCAGTTTTAAAGGCCTATGGCTATTCAGTCGAAGATCTTGAAATAAATCAATTAGGGTCCGGTTTAATTAACCGGACCTATTTACTTGCCCCTTTTAAAACCACCAAAAAGTACATCCTGCAAAACATCAATACAGATGTTTTCAACAATCCACCGGCTATTGCCCGGAACATTAAAGCGGTAGCCGATTACCTCGCAATTAAATATCCCAACTATCTTTTCATCAAACCAGTGCTCACCGTTGAGGGAGAAGAAATGGCTCATATTGGTCAGGAATACTGGCGCATGTTGCCCTATATATCCGATACCATCTCGTTGGATAGTTTAACCGATCCTAAACAAGCTTACGAAGCTGCCAAACAATTCGGAAAATTAAGCCGCCTGCTAAACGATTTTAATCCGGATATACTGGAACCAACCATTGAAGGTTTTCATAACTTAAAATTAAGATATGAGCAGTTTTTAGAAGCATTGGAGCATTGCACCGATGCCTTACGATTGGAACAGGCAAAAAAAGAAATAGAAAATGCTGTTGCCCATAAATACCTGCTCGACTTTTATATTTCTTATGCCCACCGCGATGATTTTCCAGATCGTGTAATGCATCACGATACGAAGATCAGCAATGTACTTTTAAATAAAGAAACATTTGAAGGAGTATGCGTTATTGATCTCGATACCATTATGCCCGGTAAATTTATATCTGATTTGGGTGATATGATGCGTACCTATCTTTGTGCCTACACTGAAAATGAAACCGATTTAAGCAAGGTCAAAATCAGGCTACCATATTTCGAAGCAACCATTAAAGGTTACTTAGCCGAAATGAAAGTTATTTTAACCGGTACAGAAAAGGAATTGCTGCTTTTTTCGGGCAAATACATCATTTACATGCAGGCGCTCCGCTTTTTAACAGATTACCTGAACAACAATGTTTATTACCCGGTAAGCTACCCGGAACAGAATCTTGACAGGGCAAAGAACCAATTTAAACTGCTATTTGAACTTACGCAGAACGAAAGAACATTACAGGACATTATAGAAGAAAACCTGGTTTAATCAGATCAATCTGTCTCTTTATCAAATTGTATGATAAGGAAATCTTTTACGGCATCCTTTTCATCTACTTATAAATTCAAATTACTTTATACTAAAAAAAGCGTTCCGGCACAAAACCGGAACGCTTTTTATATCTCCCTAAACTTTAGGGTTTTCAGACTTCAGATTATTTCTTATCGTCTTCTTTTACTTCTTCAAAATCAACATCTGTTACGTTGTCGCCACCTTGAGCTTGTGCATCAGCTTGTGGTTGTTCTCCACCCTGAGGCTGCTCGCCAGCTTTGTACATCTCTTCTGATGCTGCATTCCATGCATTTTGCAATTCAGCTTGCGCTGCATCGATATCTGCAAAATTACGGGCTCCATGTGCTGCTTTTAATTTTTCTAAACCTGATTCGATTGGTGCTTTTTTATCAGCAGATAATTTATCACCAAATTCTTTCAGTTGTTTCTCCGTAGAGAAAATTAAGGCATCTGCACCGTTAATTTTATCAGCTTCTTCTTTTGCTTTTGCATCATCTGCCGCATTCGCTTCAGCTTCTTCCTTCATTTTCTTAATCTCAGCATCTGTTAAACCTGAAGATGCTTCAATACGGATTTTTTGCTCTTTACCAGTTGCTTTATCTTTAGCACTTACGTGTAAGATACCGTTAGCATCAATATCAAAAGCTACTTCTACCTGAGGAACTCCACGAGGTGCTGGTGGAATGCCATCCAAGATGAAACGGCCAATGGTACGGTTTTGAGCAGCCATTGGACGCTCGCCTTGTAAAATATGGATCTCTACAGATGGCTGATTATCGGCAGCTGTTGAGAATGTTTCAGATTTTTTAGTAGGAATGGTTGTGTTAGACTCAATTAATTTAGTCATTACACCACCCATTGTTTCGATACCTAATGATAAAGGTGTAACGTCTAATAACAATACATCTTTTACATCACCGGTTAAAACACCACCTTGAATAGCTGCACCAATCGCAACCACCTCATCAGGGTTTACACCTTTACTTGGCTCTTTACCGAAGAATGCTTTAACAGCTTCCTGGATAGCAGGAATACGTGTTGAACCACCAACTAAGATAATTTCGTCGATATCGCTTGTGCTTAAACCAGCATTTTTCAAGGCAGATTTGCAAGGATCGATTGTGCGTTTGATTAAAGAATCAGCAAGTTGCTCAAATTTAGCACGGCTTAATGTACGTACCAAGTGTTTAGGACCACTTGCATCTGCAGTAATATATGGCAAGTTAATTTCTGTTGAAGTTGTGCTCGATAACTCGATTTTAGCTTTCTCAGCAGCTTCTTTTAAACGTTGTAACGCCATTGGGTCTTTAGAAAGATCCATGTTGTTTTCTGCTTTAAATTCATCTGTTAACCAGTCAATAATGATGTGGTCAAAGTCATCACCACCTAAGTGTGTATCACCATCAGTAGATTTCACTTCAAAAACGCCATCACCTAACTCTAAAACAGAAACGTCATGTGTACCACCACCACAGTCGAACACAACAATTTTCATGTCTTTGTGTGCTTTATCCAGACCATAAGCCAATGCAGCTGCAGTAGGCTCATTAATGATGCGTTTTACAGATAAACCTGCAATTTCTCCGGCTTCTTTAGTTGCCTGACGTTGTGCATCGTTAAAATAAGCTGGTACTGTAATAACAGCTTCTGTAACTTCCTGACCTAAAAAGTCCTCAGCAGTTTTTTTCATTTTCTGCAAAACCATTGCAGAAATTTCCTGAGGTGTATATTTTCTGTCGTCAATTTCAACTCTTGGCGTATTGTTATCGCCTTTAACTACTTTGTAAGGTACACGACCGGCTTCTTTAGCACTTTCGTCGTAACTGCTACCCATAAAGCGTTTAATTGAATATATCGTTTTAGTTGGGTTTGTTATAGCCTGACGTTTAGCCGGCTCGCCAACCTTACGCTCACCGTTTTCTGCAAAAGCAACAATAGACGGTGTAGTACGTTTACCCTCACTGTTTGCAATAACTACGGGCTCATTGCCCTCCATTACTGCTACGCAAGAGTTTGTTGTTCCTAAGTCTATTCCAATAATTTTTCCCATTGTATTTTTATTTCTCTTTTATGTTTTATTATCTATTTCTCTTATTAAACAATGCTTGTGCCAATTGGTTTTTGTCAGTCATTTAAACTTAAACTGTGATAAAAAGTAAAAAACAGGCAACCCTATCACTGACAGCTTGGCAGAAACACACAAAACAGGTGTTTAAATGGCGTTTTGAAAATAAATCCCGGTGCTTACTATTTTGACATTCTATATTTGAAGGCTAAACTCCACTGGCAAAACGAAAAAGAAAATACAAAATCCCATTTAACAACATGAGAAAAGTACTGTTTACATAAAGCTTTTACCCTGCTAAATAATTCAACCGCAGAACTGGTTTATGCCGGTAAAAATATATAGCTTTAGAATGGTAATGGAATTATTAAATCAAATTGAATCTTATCAAAATGCAGTTAGCCGCTCAAATTGTAATTGGCTTTGTCGCCTTAATACATCTATATATTCTCTGGTTAGAAATGTTTGTCTGGACCAGTAGAGGACCAAAAGTTTTTACAACCATTCCAAAAGAATTGTTTCTGCCAACCAAAGTATTGGCCGCAAATCAAGGATTGTATAATGGCTTTCTGGCGGCTGGTTTAATCTGGTCGTTGTTTATTTGTGACAATGCCTGGCAAAACAACGTAGCCATTTTTTTCTTAGGCTGTGTTTTCGTTGCAGGGATTTATGGCGCCGCTACGGCAAGCAAAAAAATCTTATTGGTTCAATCTCTGCCGGCAGCCATCGGTTTGGCACTCCTGCTTTTCCAGAAATGATGGCTATGGGCTTACTTTATATTTTAAGAAAATAGATTAACTACCGGCATTAAAATTGACCTTTAGATAGCCGATAGCCCATACTTTTGCGTACTATAGGCGCTGAGTTTTTCTCTAAAAGCTCGTCGATATATTTGAACACCACTTCCAGATTTTTTGTATTGTTATCCGTTTTGGTTTCAAGTTTTTGTATTGCTTTCTTTATTTCAGAATGATCGGAAAGTACTTTTCTTAATTTGACGAAAATTTCTATGATCTGAATACTAACTCTGATTGCCTGATCACTCTTTAATACTGTAGCAAGCATCAATACACCGTATTCTGTAAATGCATAAGGCAAAGTTCCACCTAAATGCCGGTTGGAAGGTATGGCTTTTTGCGTTAGCATCATATTCGCTTCAGCCTCCGAAAGTTGAAACATAAAATGAGCTGGAAAATGATTGATATTTCTTTTAACCTGTTCCCTTAATCTTCGGGGTAAAACGCCATAAAGCTCTGCCAGATCACGATCTAACATAACTTTCTGATCTCGTAAAAGATATATTTTATTAATTAAAACTTCATCAGGGACAATCAGATTAGGTTTTTCATTCATCATATTCAAGGTGTCGCAAAATGCGACACCTTGAATATACCAAAAAATACTGGAATTATAATCCAAGCAAACGTTCCAGGTGGTGGTACCGAATGCCAAAATAAGCTTTACTATCTTTTATCTTCTGCAAAATAGTAGTCTTCGCCTCATCAGATGGAGCTTTACCTCTTATCCCAACCACCAACACATTCTTTGGTGTATGTGCATCAGATACAAATTCAAAAACCTTCGTTTTATAACCGAAATATTCTAAAATCAAAGCCCGGATACCATCCGTTACCATTTCTGCCTGCCGCTCTAAAAAAACACCATACCGGGTTAAAAAAGAAACTTCATTTTTAACTTTACCATATTCGATCTGCTGCCTGATCTGCTTATGACAGCAAGGGGCCACAACAATTAACTCGGCATTTGCCTGTAACCCTTTAAAAATAGCATCGTCCGTTGCCGTATCACATGCATGCAAAGCAATCAGTAAATTAACTCCATCCGCAAGATATGCTTCAATGGTGCCTTCTACAAAATTTAACTGATTAAAGGAAGATTTTAAAGCTACTTCATTGCAAAGATCTACCATGTCTTTCCGGTATTCAACCCCAGTTACCGCTGTTTTTTCACCCAGCACATAATGCAGGTAATCATACAAGGCAAAAGTAAGGTAGCCCTTACCCGACCCCATATCAGCCGCTTTCTTAATCGTACCGGCAGGAAATTCTTTTATCAGCGAACTGATAATTTCTATATAATGATTAATCTGCCGAAATTTATCCTGTGCATTTTTAAAAACTTTACCAGTTGCATCTGTAATTTTTAGTTCTGTTAAATAAGCTTTATCTGCCGAATGGATCAACCGGTTTTTATCTTTATCATGATTTACAGATGGACGCTCCTGTACCGTGGCCGCCGTGCTGCGAAAAACAGTTTTTCCACTATTAAGCTTTTCATAAATAAAATTACCATCGGTCGTAAACAAGGTCGCTATACAGAATCCTGAAAGCAGGTAGTTTTCAACGCCTTCAATTCCCTGAGCAACTTCTAAATTCTTAACCACATCACGTGTTTTGTAACGAAAAGTAAAAGCCAGTTTATACACCTGTTTAATCAATACCTTCCGGATAAGAATTTGTTTCAAGGCTTCTTCTGTGCCTTTATAATTTCCTAAAGAAATCTTAACAAACGTTTCTTTTTCCAGATGCATTTTAAAAGCATCGATAAAGCTGGTTAAATGTGTGGTCTCAGACATGAAAATAGTTTAAAACAAAGATAAGGAAGATTTCCTTTAGGCGGGCTTCCCAATGTCGTACTGTAAAATTCTTTATGTTTATAAAGCACGCAAACGTATCTATTTAAAAATTAAAAGTATTAAAAAAGAAAAAGTCCTGCACGTTTAGCGCAGGACTTTTTAAAAAGTTGAAAGTGAAT
>JASLGV010000156.1 GCA_030149995.1 Pedobacter sp. | reverse complement strand
GATAAAAAACTGATGAAGGGGTTTGCCATTAAACTTTGGGTTAAGGTACTGGCCTGGGCAAGTGCGGCAGCAATTATTGTGTTAAACATTAAACTGGTTATTGAAGAGATTACAACCTGGAGCCATCAAAACAACAACTGGTGGGTTTATTTAATTCTTGTTCCAGCCATTGCCGCCATTGTTTTTCTGCTTATTTACGTGTTTATACATCCCATCCTTGACAAAAGAAATCTGCATAAAAACCTGATTCCGCATGGCGATGCACTTAAAATAGGCACCATCGATAAAATCAATTACGAGCATATTGGCATTGCCGTTGACTTCTCGAAAAACGACCGGAATGTGATCCGGCATGCCCTTATACAAGGCGGAAAACATGCACACTATTACTTAATACATGTGGTAGAAACGGCAGCCGCCCGTTACCATGGCAACAATGTGCTCGACCATGAAACGCAGCGCGATACAGAAAACTTAAACAGATATAAAGAAAATCTGGCCGAACTTGGATACGATTCGAGCATCTTTGTTGGCTTTGGCGCCACCGCCAAAGCCATTGCACAGATCAGCAACCAAAATAAACTGGAGCTTTTGGTAATGGGTGCACATGGCCATAAAGGCTTAAAAGATCTTATTTTTGGCACAACCGTTGATTCTGTGAGACATAGGGTAAATATCCCGGTGCTTATTATTCGGTAGTTTTTTGATTTTAATTTTCGGATATTTGCAGTCCTTATTATGAACAACAACGTTAATATAAAAAATAAAAGAGCTTATTTCGATTACCATATCCTCGATACTTATGTAGCCGGAATAGCTCTTTTAGGAACAGAAATAAAAGCCATCAGACAGGGAAAGGCGAACATGACAGACGCTTTTTGTATGTTCATCGGTCCGAATTTATACATCCGAAACCTGCACATTTCAGAATATAGCCACAGTTCTTTTTATCATCACGACATTAAGCGCGACCGGGTTTTACTTCTTCAGAAAAAAGAACTTAAAAAACTAAGGTCAAAAGGCGAAGAAAAGGGCTATACAATTGTTCCGCTGCGCATCTTTATCAATGAGCGTGGTTTTGCCAAAGTAGAAATTGCATTGGCACAGGGTAAAAAAGAATTCGACAAACGAGACAGCATTAAAGACCGCGATACCAAACGCGAGTTAGACCGTGCCATGAAAAGATAGCCCGGACCTACAGATCGATTTTAAAAAGTTCATTAGCCCGCCCGGATTCATTTACCGGACAAATTAAAGGTTAATGAACTTTTTAATTTACAGGCAATTTCACCAGGCCTGGTCTCCCACCAAGGGTACGAAGCGAAAAGTATCCAATACAATTTTTTCGTAATCGGTTTCGCTTACGCGGATTACAGTAACCATTTTCTGCGTTTGCTCATCACCCACCGGGATAACAAGAATACCACCGATTTTAAGCTGTTTCAATAATATTTCGGGTACAAAAGGTGCGCCGGCAGTTACAATAATTTTATCGTAAGGGGCATGTTCTGCAATGCCTTTAGAACCATCTCCAAAAAAGAAATGTGGTTTATAGCCCATACCAGGCAAAACCTGGATGGTTCTGTTAAAAATATTTTCCTGCCTTTCTATGGTATACACCCGGGCACCAAGCTCCATTAAAATACAGGTCTGATAGCCCGATCCCGTTCCGATTTCGAGTACCTTATCACCTTTTTTAATGTGTAGCAACTCACTTTGATAAGCTACGGTGTAAGGTTGCGAAATCGTTTGTCCGTCACCAATCGGAAAAGCGATGTCTTTATATGCCTGGTTCCAGAAAGTTTCATCGAAAAAGAAGTGTCGTGGTACTTTGGCAATTGCATTTAATACACTCTGATCTTCAATTCCACGCGATTTCAATAATTCTACAAGCTTTTTCCGTCCGCCACGCTCCCGATAGTTATCAACAAATTTATAGGCCATTTGATGTCAAAATTAGCGTTTTTATATGGCTCCGCAAGGTTTATTTTTTTAGCCGCTCCTAAGTTCCAGTAAATCAAATCTAAAATATTCAGATTTGAAAATATGCATTGAAATATAAATTATCTGTTAATACGGATTTATTTATACTTTTGACTTTATAAGTTTATGATTCATAATACAGCACTCTACATGAAAAAAATTGCACTAATTTTATCTTCATTTTTTATTTCTGCTTTATCCTTTGCACAAACAAGTGCCGACTTCAATTACTCCATTGCTGTTCGTGCTTTTAGTTTAATGCAACAACCTAAAATCTTAAACCAAACCAACACCGAAGATTATACAAAAATGTATGCCAATGGTGCAACCTTAAAATTTAACGACAACCAAATCAGTTTTAGAATAAGCGGTAATTATTATCGTAATGATGTTCAATTTAACAATAGTTGTGCAACTTGCGAAATTGCAAAAGGAAAGGTTACCGATTATTCGGTTAAACTGGGTTTCGAAAAGACCTTTAACTACTCTCGGGTACAACCTTATTTCGCTTTCGACCTGGGCTACCGTTCCAACCGTTTTACGGGGAATGTAAATCCGCAAAACCCTGCTTTCTCCAATGTGAACCATACGGCTATTGCGACTAAAAACGGGCTTGTTATGACGCCTACACTCGGATTCAAAGTAAATATTATCCCTCAGCTTGCTATTTTTGCTGAAAGCAATATCGACATATTCTATTCTTACGAAAAACAGGAACTTACCGAAGCAAATGGCCTGGATAGAACTGTAAATACTTACAACAAGTGGGAATTTTTACTCAATCCGATATCGGCTGGTATCCAGTTCAGTCTTAACAGTAAGAATTAATACGGATCAACATCGATCTGGATTATTACACTTTTAAACTCGCGGGTTGCATTAAATTCGGTCAACGTATCTCTTAATACATTTTTAACTTTTTGAATGGCGGTATGCTTATCGGCTTTAATAATGATCTGCCTGATATAAAGATTCCGTACACGGCTAACCAGCGGTTGTTCCGGTCCTAAAACACGCGGACCAAACTTTGCCTTTAACGTAGAGCCCAGGTGTGCAGCTGCATGATCTAAAACGTGTGCATCTTTATGTTTAAGGTATAGGAAAATCATGCGCGAGAACGGCGGATACAGAAAACGTTCGCGTTCTTCAATCTCATCCCGGTACATCCCTTCATAATCATTTTCTACCACCTGCTTAATGATACGGTTTCCGGCATCGTAGGTTTGTATACACACATTGCCTTGTTCAGCTCTTCTGCCGGCCCTGCCGGCTACCTGTGCAAGCAACTGGAAGCTTCGTTCGTAAGCCCTGAAATCTGGATAGCCCAGCAGTGTATCTGCGTTAATAATACCAATCAGGTTCAGGTTATCGAAGTCCAGCCCTTTGGCCACCATTTGGGTACCGATCAGGATGTCGGTCTTTTTATCCTGAAAGTCATTTAAGATTTGCTGCAAGCCATTTCTGGTGCGTGTGCTATCCATATCAAGGCGTGCAATACTTGCATCAGGATAAAGCAACCTCAGCTCTTCTTCTATCCTTTCGGTTCCGAAGCCTTTTTGTTCTACATGAACAGAACCACAGGCCGGGCAGATGTTTACACTGCTTTGCTGATAGCCACAATAATGGCAATGCAATTTACCGCTGCTTTTGTGGTAGGTTAAGCTTACATCGCAATTAATACACTTTGGTGCATAACCACAAGTACCACAAATCAGGATGGTTGCATACCCGCGGCGGTTCTGAAAAAGTACCACCTGTTCATTTTTAGACAGTGCCAGGTCTATATCTTTAATCAGCACACTCGAAAAATAAGAGACCATGGTTTTACGCTTCGTCTCTTCGGCAATGCTTACCACCTGCTGGTTGGGCAACTGTACACCACCAAATCTTTCTTTCATTTCCACCATTGCATACTTCCCGTTAAGGGCATTGTGGTAACTCTCTAAAGATGGTGTTGCCGAACCCAGTATTACCTTTGCCTGGTGAAGATGGCCCAGATAAATAGAAGCATCGCGGGCCTGATAGCGCGGAGCCGGGTCGTATTGTTTGTAAGAAGGTTCATGTTCTTCATCCACCACAATAAGCTTCAGGTTTTTAAAAGGTAAAAAGACAGAAGATCTTGCCCCCAAAACTACTTTATAGGCGCCACCGGCCACTTTGTTCCAGATTTCTACCCGTTCATTATTGCTGAATTTTGAGTGGTAAACGCCAATGGCATTTCCGAAGTATTTCTTAATCCGCTCCACAATCTGGGTGGTTAAAGCTATTTCGGGTAACAGAAACAACACCTGCCCTTCTTCGCTGCCGATAATTTCTTCGATCAGTTTAATGTAAACCTGTGTTTTACCCGAAGCGGTTACACCGTGCAGCAACACCACATCCTTTTCCTCAAAACTGCTTTTTATCAGATCAAAAGCTTTCTGCTGCGTATCGTTTAAACTGAAATTCACATTAAAATCTTCATCCTCACTATTGCCAAGTCTGCTTACAGGCTTTTTAACAGCGATAAAAATTTCTTTATCGGTAAGGGCTTTTAATGCCGCAGGGCCACAATTGCTTACTTCCAGCAACTGTTCTTTGGAAATGGCTGGAAGTTCCTTTTTCAGCTTCAGGTAAGCCAGCAAAGCATCCAGCTGTTTGGGTGCTCTTTCGAGCATGGTAAAGAGCTGTTTTAAATTTTCTTCATCTTCATAAAAACTGCTCAAAGCGATAAAAGTCTTAAGCAGCGGTTTATATTTTTCCTGTACTTCTTCGGCAATGAGAATTAACTCCTTTTCGAGCAGGTTGTTGATAATGGGATATACCGTTTTTTGTCCGAGGAGTTTTGAAACGTCGTTAATCGTTAATTTATCCTGTTGTTGAAGGGTATGAACAATGAGGCTTTCCTTTTCGGTAAGTACTGTATCTTCTTTATATCCTTCGCGCAACATGAGAATGGTTTCGCTGGCTAACTTTAACCCTGCCGGAAGGGCCGCTGCCATTACATCGCCTTCATTGCACATATAATACTGCGACATCCATTTCCAGAACTTAAACTGCTGTTCGTTCACAACGGGGTTGTCGTCTACTACATCTATAATGTATTTGGCTTCGTATGCTTGCGGAGGTTGCCTGGTGATGGAACTGATTAGCGCGGTATAAATGCGGTGTTTACCAAACTGAACAACCACCCTTTTGCCTACCTCTACCAGGTTGTTCAGGTCGAAAGGTACCCGGTATGTGTAGTTTTTTGCAAGCGATAAGGGCAAAACGACTTCCACAAAAAGAGTTTCTCTTTCTGTAAAAAAATCCATTTCCTGCAATTCCATTATTTATCTTTTAAAGCGGCAAAAAAAAGCATGATCCAGCCCAATACAAATAACAATCCGCCAATCGGGGTAATGGGACCAATAAGGTTAATAAAACTGATGTTTAAAATACTTCTGGTGGCCAGCAGGTACAAGGAACCTGAAAAAAATACAATGCCAAGAGAAAAACAGAAGTAAGCAATGTTAATCAGCTTATTACGATAACGAGCAAAAGTAGATAAATATAAAAGCGCAAATGTATGGTAAAACTGATAGTCTACTCCTTTTTGCCAGATCTCAAGAGATGAAGCATCTACTAAACTTTTTAACCCATGTGCACCAAATGCACCTAATAAAACCGCAACAGCACCAAAAAAAGCAGCAGTAAGAATAATCCGTTTGTTCATAAAGTTTTAGCTTAAAGCGATTGCTAAATTAATAAATTGGCTAAGAACTTCTTACTAATCGATGTAATAAATTAAATTTGTTGCTGAACACATGAAAAAAATTATAATCTTATTGGGTCTTCTGGTTGCAGCTGTTGCTGCCATGACCTATATATATTTCTCAAAACTGGATGCCGAAAGAAATGCGCAGGACCTTGCACTTCAATCGGCTACGAACAATGCTGCTTTAATCTTTGCTTTCCGGAACGATAAAAGTTTTTACGAAATCATGTCGGGCCAGGATTTGCTTCAGCAGGTATTGGGCAAAGACAAAAATATGTTGCTGCAACAATTTAAACAAAGCATTGTAGACAACCGCCTGTTTAACGATTTTATCAACGACCAGCAAATTTACTTAAGTCTTCTTCCCGACAGCAACAAGCAGTTAAATTTCTTAATTACCTTACAGATCAGACAGGATAAAACCATTAAGCAGTTTTACGAAAAGCTAAAAGGAAAAATAACGGAATATCCCAATCAGAAAGACATTTATAAAATACAGTTAAACGACAGTCTCTCTGTTTTTGCCGGCGTTCAGAACCAGGTTATAACCACTTCGACTTCGCTCAAACTGATCCAGGATGCCGGCATCAGGCTGAAAGAAAATCCATTTACGGAATACATTAAACAAAGCAGCCGGCTTAACAAAAACATACTCGCTAGCTTATACGTTAATTACAATCAGGCGCCACCGTTGCTAAAGAATGTATTGAGCAGCAATATAAACGGCGAGCTAAATCTTTTTAACGGGCAAAACAGTTACGCAGCTTTAACTTATAATTTTAGCAAGGAAAAGATCCTGTTTAATGGAAATACAGAACTAAAAGACAGTCAGAATTACCTGAATTTATTCGAAAACATTTCGCCGCAAAACATTACGATCAACAGCGTATTACCAGAAAATACCGCCAACTATACCTTATATGCTTTTGATGTATACAGCAGCTGGCTCAGCAAATTAAACGATCTTCACGGCCGTCTCCAAACACGGGCCAAGGCAGAGGCCAATATTTTAAAAATACAAAAGGAATACAGAACCGATTTAAACAAAGTATTTATCCCTTTTGTTAAAAACCAGTTTGTTCTTTTACAGTTAAATACCGGCGAAAAGCTTGGCGTTGTATTGTTAAGTAACGGCGAAAAAGTTAAGCAGCTTTTACTGGATGTAAGCAACGATTACGATGCAGATATCAAGGTTTTTAAACCGGCCGATATATTGTATGCTTATTTTGGGGAACCTTTTAAAAAATTTGCACGCCCGTATTATACCATTATAGACAATAACCTGGTGGTAGCCAACAACGCCAGTACACTGCGATCGTTTTTAAACAGTTATAAAAATAACCGTTTACTTACCCAAAACCTTTCTTATATGGATGCATTGAACCAGATTTCGGGTACTTCTAACGTTAACTACTACATAAACTTTAAAAACTCCGCAGACCTGTTCAGAACACATGTGGCAGCCCCTTTTTACAAACACCTTAAAGCAGATAGCGGACTTAAGAATTTCGATGCCCTTTTTTACCAAATGGGTGCCGATAAGCAAAAATTTACAACCAACTTTTTATTAAGCAAACCTTTTAAACCAAGCTTGCCAGATACCCTAAACAATCCTTAACTGTTGTCCATTCATCCCACTTATATGAAGAAACTACTACCCATTGTATTTATTTTTTTAATCATTGGTTTAAAAGAAACACAGGCACAGCAGTATGCTTTGTTTGGAACCAAAACCATATTTGATGCTTTCGAAAATCCTTCTCAAAAATCGTTCACACTGGATTCTTCACGAAAGTTTTCTTCCAACTTTTTTCTTCCCTATCTAAGTTTAAACGGTGCCAATCGCGGCAGTGCATCAGATGCCATCCGGAAACTGATACAGGAAGGCGTTAACGACACAAGAGACATTCCTGTAGGCAATGGCGATATGAACCACTTTTACCAGAACAGCAATATCTATGTAGCAACCTTCCGGATTTTTAAATCGTACAAATACCAGAAAGAGATGGGCTTTTCCTGGCAGATCCGTTCGGATGCAAACCTGAACTACACCAATGAAACCCTTGCTGTTTTTGATTCTTATACCCGTTTTCCGGATCAAAAAGAATTGCGTGGCATCTTTAACGATAAAGGATACGAGCAAACTTACCACCAGTTTAGTTTTACCTACCGCGAAAACTATGATAAACAGCTGGCCTTTGGTATAAAAGCCAGTTTATTAAGTGGTATCTTATACAACAAGATCGACATCAACGATTCTTACTTTTATACAGATAAAGCTAAAAATATACTCCTGGTTGGCTTTGCAGGTTCTTATTTAAGTAATTTCAGGGAGCGTAACGAAATCAACCGAAAAACCTTTATGCCTACCTTTGCAAACCCGGGTTTATCGCTCGGATTTGGCACCAACTATACCACTAAGAATGGCTGGTTTTTAATGGCCAATGTTAAAGATCTTGGTTTTATCTGGTGGCGTAAGAATACCCAGAAAACGGTTGTGGATCAATTTGAACCAATAGGCGATTTACACGATCAGAACAGCGTAAACACCCAGATAAAAGATATTTTCCTTCTTTCAGGTTCGTCTAAAAAGTTTATTGCACCAACCAATGCCAAAGCAGATATATACCTTTCAAAAACATACGATTTCTATAAACCTGCACTGGTTGTTTCAAAAAACCTGTTCTATAAAGGGGGCGATATTGCTTTTGTAAATACGTTTAACATCAACGATTTTGCCATAAGTGCCACCCCTTTATACAACCTTAACAACATCTTTATGGTGGGCTTACAGGGTAAATACCAGACGCCAAATTTTGAAGTTTTTATGGGAACAGACAATCTTACTTCTACAGCTACGCAGGTTAGGGGTTTAATTAAAAACGATGGTACCATTGGAAGTGGCAATAGCAGCGGCGCTTCGTTCTATATGGGTGTAGGCATTAAATTTGGCAATACCGTAAACCATCCGCAATTTAGCGATGTTATGCCAGGTATTAACGATCAGGAAAGCAGTTTTTTTAAGAGAATATTCTCTGTTTTTAAAAGAAACAAATAGGGATTTATTTCTTTTTAGGCTGAGTTAGCACAAAATCTTTCAGGTAAAACGGCTCAAAATAAGCGGTATCTTCAAAACGTTTTTCGTTAAAGGCACGTTCGGCAAGTGCAGACATGTAGGTTGCCGAATTAAAGTTTGATTCGTCCAGATGTGCATGTGCATGACCAATGGTTTCCATGCATTTGGCAGCACCATCGCCTATAAAAGTAATTTGATTTTGAGCCAGCAGCTCGGCAAAACTCGTTTCATCTATAATCCGGGCGCTGGTTTCTTCCTTTTTATGAAAGGATGCATCAAAAATGGCGGTATACACCTCCATCCTTCTGGCATCAATCATCGGGCATACCAAGCCTGTATAAGCATTATTTTCAGTCAAAAACCCCGCCGCCATCATTTCGAGCGTTTCAATGGCAATTAAGGGAATATCAAGTGCATAGCACAAACCTTTGGCACTGGAAACGCCAATACGTAGCCCGGTATAAGAGCCAGGGCCTTTACTTACGGCTACCGCATCAAGGTCTTTAAAACCAAGGCCGGCTGCCTCCAGTACTTCTGTTACAAAGATGGTTAAATTGGCCGCATGCAGATTTTGTCCCTGTGCTTCTTTAATGGATACTGTTTTTCCATTTATGGATAATGCAACAGAACAAACGGAGGTAGCGGTTTCTAATTGAAGGATGGTGGCCATGGCGCAAATATATAGACAAAAGTTTAAACGCGCTTATCAGAAGTAATAAAAGCGGGGCCTGTGTTAAAAAATTTCCTGCATTATGGCACCGGATCGTGGCCATGTTTACCCCAGGGATGGCAACGGCCAATACGTTTGAGGGTAAGCCAGCCACCTTTAAAAGCACCATGTTTTCTG
>JASLGV010000091.1 GCA_030149995.1 Pedobacter sp. | reverse complement strand
GGTACCTACAGCTGTACCGCCCAATGCCAGCTCGGCAACCATAACCAATGCATTTTTAATGGCACGGATGCTGTTGTCGATCTGCTGTACGTAACCCGAAAATTCTTGTCCCAGTGTAAGCGGGGTTGCATCCATAAAGTGGGTACGGCCTGTTTTAACAATCGAACTGAATGCTTCAACTTTCTGAGCCAGGGTATTGCGCAGTTTTTCCAATCCCGGAATTGTATTCTCTACCGTAAGTTTATAGGCTGCAATGTGCATCGCCGTTGGATAGGTATCGTTAGAAGACTGCGATTTATTAACATCATCATTGGGATGAAGTATTTTTTGATCGTCGGCCAATGAGCCACCATTAATAACATGTGCACGATTGGCAATCACCTCATTACCATTCATATTGCTTTGTGTACCCGAACCTGTTTGCCAGATTACCAGCGGAAACTGGTCATCAAGCTGACCGGCGATGATTTCATCGCAGGCTTTTGAAATCAGTTCAGCTTTATCAGCCGAAAGCACCCCAAGTTCTGCATTTGCCAGGGCTGCTGCTTTTTTTAGATACCCGAAAGCATGAACAATTTCCTTTGGCATGGAACCTTCAGGTCCGATTTTAAAGTTGTTACGCGAGCGTTCTGTTTGCGCTCCCCAATATTTATCTGCGGGCACCTGTACCTCGCCCATCGTATCGTGTTCGATTCTGAAACTCATGGTATTTTTGTTTTTGTTGTGGCAAATTTAAGTTTTTTGAGGTTTAAAGCGTTTGTTTTATGTAAGATATTTAATTCGTTACCAAACAACGGATCAAATGGCTGTATGGATATATATCCGGTTGATTAAGGCATACATTTTCGCTTACTTTTATCAACCGTGTACAGCTTTATGCATTTTTTGTACTTTTGCAGCTATGTCAGTTATTAAACCCTCATTAGCAAAAGGTACCCGCGATTTCTCGCCCGTAGAAATGGTAAAACGCAACTTTATTTATGATACCATTAAAACGGTTTTCAAAAAATATGGCTATGCAGAAATTCAAACGCCAAGTATGGAAAATCTCTCTACCTTAACCGGAAAATACGGCGATGAAGGAGACAAACTGATTTTTAAAATCCTGAATAGCGGCGAATTCCTGAACGATCCAAAGAAAAAATCGTTTGATTTTAACCAGGCAGACAACAGCAACAAGCTGGTTTCGCTGATTTCTGAGAAAGCTTTACGGTACGACCTTACCGTGCCTTTTGCACGTTACGTGGTGATGCACCAGAATGATATTACCCTTCCGTTTAAGCGTTTTCAGGTGCAGCCTGTATGGCGCGCGGATCGCCCTCAGAAAGGCCGTTACCGCGAATTTTACCAGTGCGATGTGGATGTTGTAGGTTCTGAGAGCTTACTGAATGAAGCAGAATTTGTATTGATTTACAACGAAGCGCTGCGCAAACTGGGTTTAAGCGATTTCAGCATTAAAATTAACAACAGAAAAATTCTATCGGGCATTGCCGAAATTATTGGCAAACCAGACCTGATTGTAGATATGACCGTAGCCATTGATAAGCTGGATAAAATTGGCCTCGGGGGGGTAAGCAAAGAATTGCTTGAACGCGGTTTTACCGAAAGCGACCTGGAGAAACTGCGCCCGGTTATTTTGCTTGAAGGAAGCAACATCGAAAAGCTGGCAAGCTTAAAGCAGGTTTTAGCAACATCCGAAACAGGCCTGAAAGGAATTGCCGAAATAGAAAGTGTTTTCAGCTATGTAGAAAGCCTGTTGGCGGGCACAGAACCACTTACGGCCAAACTGGAATTAGACATTACCCTGGCACGTGGACTGAATTATTACACAGGCTGCATTTTTGAAGTTAAAACCAACGAGGTGGCCATGGGCAGTATTGGTGGCGGCGGTCGCTATGATGACCTAACCGGCATGTTTGGCTTAAAAGGACTAACAGGTGTGGGCGTTTCTTTTGGTGCCGATCGGATTTACGATGTACTGGAAGAATTAAACCTTTTCCCGGAGTCGGCCGCTATCGGAACAACTGTTCTAATCAGCAATTTCGATGCCCAGGCAGAAAAACATGCGCTCCCAATTCTTCAGCAGATTCGCAACGCAGGTATTTCGGCAGAGCTCTACCCGTCGCCGGCTAAATTAAAGAAACAGCTAACGTATGCCGATGCCAAAAAAATCCCTTATGTAATTTTAATTGGCGAAGATGAAATCAGCAGTGGTACGCTTACCCTTAAAGATATGGAAAGTGGCGAACAAAGAAAAACAACACTTCAGGATATTCTTGAGCAGTTAAAATAACGGAGAGATCCTTTATAATTCAGCTGTTTATTTATAAAAAGCGCAGAATTATAAAGGATCTGTAAACCTGCCTTTAAGGCGAAAATTCGTTTATTTCCCTACACGAAGTAAAACCGGAAAATTAACGGTCTTTTCTTTTTCATTGCCCCAGGCCTGTGCCAGTTCGCCGGCAACCAGCTGGAGCGGATCCTGGTTGTTGGCCTTTTTATAATGCTGAACAGACGACCAGGTGCTCATGTAACCCGTTAATTGCTCAAAACTCCAGGGAGTATTTATCTTAAATTCGGGGGTTTCCTCTTCCTTAAACGGGAAGGGAATGGTTTGGTAGGCTTCTTCTATGTACCTTCGCTCATCGTCCCAGTACTTACCTAAAATACCTTCGTACAACTCGTAGATCACTTTATCCAGCGCTGCATCTATTTGTATATTTCCATATCCCAGTACGGCAAAAACACCTTCGGGTTTTAGGGTTCGTTTTACTTCGGCATAAAATGCATCGAAATCGAACCAGTGGATGGCTTGCGAAACGGTAACAAGATCAAAAGAATGACTGTTCGCAGCACTTTTCTCGGCCTGTTCGAGCCGATAAGTAACATTCTTAATTTTTGGAGCTTTGCTTAACTGATTTTCGCTGATATCAGTTGCATAAACCTCCTTAAAATGCCCGGCCAGCACACGTGCAACTTGTCCGTTGCCGGTAGCACAATCCCAGGCTGCATTGTATTGATTAACCAGCGTAAACAAATACCGGTACAATGCTTCCGGATAAGTAGGCCTGAAAATAGCATATCCAGACGCCACTGAAGAAAAGTTATCTTTCATCTTTAAAGCTATTTATCGTCCTAAAAAGTTGATTTATCTAAATTTAACGATAAAAATCATTACTTTTTTATTTTGTTGGGAATTTTATCTATGGATCTAATCGTTAAAAAAACAAAAGAGCCATGCCCGCACATTAAACACAACAAACTGACTAACTGATAAATACACTTAATACAATCCCTTCGGGTATCCGCTTATGTTAGAAAGATGATCCGTTGCACCCCCCAGGCAATTTCAGGGTTTAATTAAAGATAATTACCGATTTCGATCAGATTACAATCCGGATCGCGCACATAAACCGAGAGAATTTTCCCTTGTGCGCCGGTACGTTCCACAGGGCCTGCTTCAATTTCAATACAATTTTCGTGCAGGTGCGCCATGGCCTTTTCAAGGGGCATTTCGGTTATCAGGCAAAAATCGGCACTCCCCGGCGTAGGCTTAAATGCTTTTGGCTCGAAAGGTTGTGCAGCCGAATGAAGATTTATTTTCTGTGCACCAAATTTAAGTGCTTTTCTACCTGCACCGAATGTAATAACTTCCATATTAAATGCTTTCTGGTAGAAATTACAGGTAGCTTCTATGTTGGCAACGGTTAATACCAGGTGGTCTATATTTTTTATTTCCATATGCTGTTTCGTGACATATAAACCTATAAGTACTTTATAATGTTTTGAATATTATATACATCTGGCAACACCATAAAATGTTGGTCATAAAAAAACATTATCTGCTTTGATTGCAGCCGGCCATGTATTACAACTTAACTGTTTTTTATATCTTTACCATTATGCAAAACCTGCCTCCTTTAGCCGAAAGAATGCGCCCTCAAAATCTCGATGAATATGTTGGACAGCAACATCTGGTTGGCAAAAATGCGGTCTTAAGAAAGGCGATGGAAAGCGGACAGCTCCCTTCCATGATTTTCTGGGGCCCGCCGGGTGTAGGAAAAACAACGCTGGCATACATCATTTCGCAAACCCTCGACCGGCCTTTTTTCAATTTAAGTGCCATTAACAGTGGCGTTAAAGATGTTCGGGAGGTTATAGACCGTGCCGCCCAGTTAAAGGATGGTTTTTTAGGCATGCCCATCTTATTTATTGATGAGATTCACCGTTTCAGCAAGTCGCAGCAAGACAGTTTGCTGGGTGCCGTAGAGCGTGGGCTGGTAACCCTTATTGGTGCCACAACAGAGAACCCTTCATTCGAAGTAATCTCGGCTTTGCTTTCGCGTTGCCAGGTATATATTTTAAAACCGCTTACAGAGACCGAACTGGTCGGTTTATTGCAAACAGCCGTTGCAAAAGACGTGGTACTGGCGCCCAAAAAAATTACCATTAAAGAGCATGAAGCACTCATCAGGCTTTCGGGTGGCGATGCCAGGAAGTTACTCAATGTACTGGAAATTGCCATTAACGGAATCGGAGGGGATAAGATTACCCTGAACAATGAAAATGTACTGGCTCATGCCCAGCAAAACCTGGCTTTATATGATAAGGCCGGCGAGCAGCATTACGACATCATTTCGGCTTTTATAAAATCCATTAGAGGGAGCGATCCCAATGCAGCCGTTTACTGGCTGGCCCGGATGATTGAAGGCGGGGAGGATCCTTTGTTTATTGCCCGCCGCTTACTGATTTTATCTTCTGAGGATATTGGAAATGCCAATCCCAATGCCTTATTACTGGCCAACAATTGTTTTACAGCGGTGAACGTAATCGGTTATCCGGAAGCACGCATTATATTGGCGCAATGTGTTACCTACCTGGCCAGTTCGGCGAAAAGCAATGCCGCTTACGAAGCCATTAATAAAGCCCAGGCACTTGTAAAACAAACCGGAAACCTGCCTGTTCCGCTACACATCCGTAATGCGCCCACCAAACTGATGAAAAACATTGGCTACGGTAAAGATTACCAGTACGCACATGGCTATGAAGGAAATTTTTCTGTGCAGGAATATTTCCCCGAAGAATTAAGCGGCACCAAACTGTACGACCCGGGTAAAAATGCAGCCGAAGAAAAACTACGGGAAAAATTAAGGCAAAACTGGAAGGATAAATACAATTATTAACCCTTTTTGCTGGAGATAAAAAAATATTTTAGAAATTGCTGTAACTTATTCACCTGCTTACCGACTAACTAAACATTAACTTAAATACCGAACTAAATACCAGACAACTATGCTCCAAACGTTTTTAGATCACCAATGGAAATCCTTCTGGCGCTCCAGAAGTAAGAGCGGCAGTATTGCCGGTCAGATTGTTTTGGGATTTTTTATGCTTTATTTCCTGGCTATTGCGGTAGGATTGGGCTTTGGAATGGCACACCTGCTTCCACAAGTTTTTCCAAACCAACCCATTATAACCAGCTTTAACGGAATTATCCTGTATTATTTTGCCCTCGATTTTGTATTTCGTTTGCAGCTACAGGAATTACCAACCCTCAGCATCATTCCCTATCTGCACCTGAAAATCCCGAAAAGTAAAATCATCGGATTCCTCAATGCAAAGGCTTTATTTTCAGCTTTCAACCTGTGGCCTTTCTTTATTTTCTTTCCGTTCTGTTTTATACAAATCACAGCGGCCTACGGATTCTTGGCTACTTTGATGTACATCGTTTCCATCCTTTCGATCACCGTTTTTAACAATTACCTCGTTCTTTACATCAAAAGGAAATCCATTACCAATGTAACATACACCCTTGCCGGGCTTATCGTAATTGCCATTCTGGCTGCACTGGAATATTATAAAATCATTTCCATTGCAGCAGGTTCTGATTTTGTATTCCGCGGCATTGCTGCACATCCTTACCTTGGTCTTGTATTTACCCTGGCAGCCATCGGGATTTTTAGCTTTAACAGCCGTTTTCTGCGTAAGAACCTCTATATAGAAGAATTAAGCAGCAAGCAGGAGAAAAAAGTAAGTAC
>JASLGV010000088.1 GCA_030149995.1 Pedobacter sp. | reverse complement strand
AATAAAACTAAACAGCTGCTCAAAAAACAATTCAAACTGCTGCCTGCCAGTAAACAGGTTTAAAATAAAAATGGCCACTTACAGGGTAAGAGGCCATTTAATATATTTATTTTAAAAATTACGCTTTCGTTGCTGCTGCTTTGGTTGCATCTAATGAAACAGCTGTTTTATCAAAACGAATTTTAACACCACCTTCAACCTCGATTAAAAAGGTTGTTTCGTTCATATCTGCAATGCGGCCATGAATACCGGCAGTGGTTACGATTTTATCGCCTTTTTTCAATTCTTCTACCAATTTTTTATGGTCTTTGGCTTTTTTTACCTGCGGACGGATCATAAAGAAGTAGAATACCACCATGATTAATACCATTGGTACAATTGTGCCCAACATACCACCGCCTGCTGCTTGTAAGATTACTGTTAATGTCATTTCTTATTTATATTGTTTAATTTGTTATTCAATAAATTTATAAGGGAATACCTGGCTTTGAGGCCTCAGTATAAATCAGTCTTATTTTTTCTCCAGTACTTCTCCTACCAAATGTACGGTATTTACATTAGGATTTGCATTAGAAGTAATGGTTACCACCTTATCTTGCATGCCCAATTTACCTTCGCTGTTAAAAACCACCTTTATTACACCTTCTTTACCTGGTAAGATGGGTTCTTTAGGTGTTTCAGGAATGGTACATCCGCAGGTTGCTGTTGCATTTGAAATAATAAGCGGACTTTTTCCGGTATTGCGCAGTTTAAAGTCGTGCTGAATTTTTTCGCCCGATTCAATTTTACCAAAATCGTAAATATCGCGTTCAAAAGTAATAACAGGCGCATCTGCTGCTGCAACATTCGAGGTAGCAGCATGCGTTGTATCTGCCGCGGCATGGTTATCGGTACTTTGGGTATTTGCATTGCGGCAGGCAGCAAATGATAACGCTGCAACAGCCAGTATGAAAACTTTTTTCATTCTTTAATCTTCAATTAATCCGCGACCGATTTTCTTAATCGTATTGTTTTTCTTCAGGTCGCCTAAAATTTTGTCTAAAATACCGTTAATAAATGAATTACTTTTCGGTGTACTGTAATCTTTTGATAATTCCAGGTATTCGTTAATGGTTACTTTTACCGGGATAGAAGTAAAGTTAAGCAGTTCGCAGATGGCCATCTTCATCAAAATGGTATCCATCAGCGCAATACGCTCAGATTCCCAGTTTTTGGTTCTTTCGGCAATCATCTCCTGGTATTTATCATCATTTTGCAGGGTATGCAGGAATAAATCCTGAACAAACTTGCTGTCTTCAATCCAATCGGCACTGATTTCGGTCAGTTTGTTTTTGAAAGGATCGTCTGAAGTAAAGTTTTTAAGGGTTTTGGCAACCATCCCTTTCATGACCTCGTGATCTACCTGCCAGTTGATGAATTTTTCTTCAAAAACCTGTATAATGGCCTGGTTTTTCAGGATAATTTTACGGAAAATATATTTGATGATGTCTTTTGACGACTCAAGGGTTTCATGCTCATCTGCCAGGTAATCGGCATATTCTTTCGATGCCTTTAATGCATTGTAGATGGTTTTGCGAATTTCAGGATCGAAATCCCAGTTAACCTTATACTTTTTAATAGCCGAAACATACTCAGGATTTTGCTGCAACAACACACTAAATTTATTATGCAGTAATTTTAAATTGGGATTAAGATCTTCTGCGGTTTTAATGTGTTTGTTTGCACGCTCCTGTGCATCATTGGCTGTAAACTCGGTTACTTCAACCAGTAACGAAAGCATCCAGATATACATTTCGTAAACACTGTCAATGCTTTGCATTAAAGTTTTCAAATAACCTTTAATGTCTTTTTTTTCTGCCATGTGCCAAGCAAAAATATTTTGCAAAGCTTTAATTCGTAGGTGCCTTCTGTTTAACATGAATGTAAGAACGAGGGTATTCTAAACCCTTTTATAAGTAATTAATATGATGATTTAATTTTTTTAACATCTGCAATCCGCTTTTCTGCTATGCGGTTTGCAGCTATATTGGTTGATATATTTTCAGTTTTGCTTAGCTTGATTACATCTCTGGTTGCTTCATAAATATGCTCGGTAAGCTGTACGGTACGCTTCTTGCCAAAACCTGTTAATTCAGAATAGCAGGAAATCAATCCGCCGGCATTTATTAAATAATCGGGAGCAAATAGTATGCCTTTTTTCAGGAGCAATTCTGCATCCTCTACCTCATCTTTAAGCTGGTTGTTAGCCGAACCGGCGATGATGGCAAAGCGCATCTTTTCGATGGTTTTGCTGTTTACCGTAGCACCCATTGCGCAAGGTGCATAAATATCGGCATCCATCCCGAATATTTTATCTGCTTCGATGGGTCTTGCTTTATATTTACGGGCAACATAGGTGAGTTGTTCCTGGTTGATATCGCTGATCATTACCTCAGCATTTTCCTTTCGGAGTAAAGCAACCAGATGCTCGCCTACTTTACCTATTCCCTGCACTACAACCGTTCTTCCGGCCAGCATGTCGGTACCAAAAACCTCTTTTACACTGGCTTTTATACCAAGATATACACCCTGAGCTGTAAAAGGCGCCGGATTGCCTGCACCACCAATCGACTCAGGTACGCCTGTTACATGATTGGTTTCCATACGGATATACTCCATATCGCGGGTATTGGTACCCATCTCTTCTGCTGTAATGAATTCGCCGTTCAGATTTTTAATAAACCTGCCATAACTTCTCATCAAAGCTTCGGTTTTATCCTTACGCGAGTCGCCAATAATAACGCCTTTACCACCGCCTAAATTAAGCCCGGTAATGGCAGCTTTGTAAGTCATACCACGCGCAAGTCGCAAAGCATCCTGTAACGCTTCTCCTTCGC
>JASLGV010000061.1 GCA_030149995.1 Pedobacter sp. | reverse complement strand
TCGTGAAACCAAATCTGTTGGGGCCGAAGATACGCTTGGCAGCGATACCAACGATCAGTCTGTTTTACATTCTTTGTTACGCCAGCTGAGCGAAACCGTGGCCAACCGTTTAAAAAATCATCAGCTAAAGGGCAAAACCATTACCCTGAAAATAAAATTTGCCGACTTTAAGATCATTACGCGCAGCAGGTCTTTTGCACAGGCCATCGATCAGCCGGAGCAATTGTATCAGGAAGCCATTAGGTTGCTTAATGAAGCCGCTCTTGGTTACGCCGCGGTTAGATTACTGGGCATTTCCCTTTCGCGGTTTTACGATGAAAGTCCTCCTGATGTATCCCCATCTCAGCAACTCGAATTTGACTTTTAACTTTATCTGTTTATGCAAACAGGCAGGCTATTCCGAAGAACAACCTACCTGTTAAGCAATTATCTGATTAATATTTCAGGATTTTAAATTCTGTGCGGCGATTTTCCTGGTGGGCAGCTTCCGAACACTTCACTCCATCTGAACAGCGGTTCAGCAATTGTGTTTCTCCATACCCCCTGGCCACCATCCGGCTTCGTTCAATGCCCCGGCCTACAAGGTAGTTTACCACAGAACGGGCTCTTCTTTGAGAAAGATCCAGGTTATAAATATCTGATCCCCGGCTATCTGTATGCGAACCAAGCTCAATTTCCAAGGTTGGATTATCGCGCATGATGCGAACCAGCTCCTCTAAAATTTTTGCCGCATCTGCCCGGATATCATCTTTATCAAAATTATAATGGATGTTTTTCAGGGCAATCACTTTACCAACTTCAAACAATGGATCAAGGTATAATTTAACCTGTAAAGTATCTGATTTATTAATACCAACGGTTGTTAGAGAAACAGAATCACTGAAAAATTTTTCCTTTTGAGCCAGCAACTTATAATCGGTATTTTGAGCCAGTTCGAAAAAGAAGGTACCATCTTCCCGGCTGTTCTGTTTACCAATTAAGGTTCGGTTTCCATTGTATAGATTCAGGGATGCTGCGGGTAAAATTTCGCCTGTTTTCTTATTATAGGTAACCCCTTTTACCGCCAGGATGATAACCGGCTTTACATAGTTAAAGCTATAAATATCGTCGCCTCCTACACCACCTTTACGATTAGAAGAAAAATAACCGCTGTTATTTTCCTCTGAAAAAGTATTTACAACGAATGCAAAATCATCGGCAGCAGAATTAACGGGGTATTTCAGGTTTACAGGTTTTGTCCAGTTGTTCTTATACCCGCTGCTTACAAAAATATCCAACCCGCCCATGCCCGGAAAACCATCGCTGGAGAAATATAATTTTCCATCGCCCCCCATATTGGGAAACATTTCATTTTGGGCAGAATTAATGGCCGGACCGGCGTTCTGTGGTTTCGACCAGCTGCCATCTGTATTCCGCTCCGAATACCAGATATCGGTACCACCGTGGCCACCGGGCATATCCGAAACAAAATAAAGGGTCTGTTCGTCTGCACTTAAAGCGGCGTGTCCAACAGAATATTTCTGAATATCATTGTAGGCAAATGGCTCTGAAGTCCACTTTCCGTTTTCCTCTTTATAAATGTATAGCTCTAAATTCTGCGTTTTAAACTTCAGCTTGTTTTCTTTTGAAACTTCGCCCTTATTGCCGGCATAGGTACGGGTTACATAAAAGATGTTACCCTTTTTATTGGCAATTACAGGACCGTTGTGCATACGTGCCTCATTAAAATCTGCCTGGTAAAAACAAGGTACAGAGAGTGTCAGATCATCTGCCTTGCGGGCATGGTATATACTTAAAAAGGGATTACCGGTTCTTCCGTCCTTTTGAGTTACATAGGGGCTACCAGATTCTGAAGTATAGAATACCGCCCCTCCTCCTACAAATACACCAAATTCAGAAAGTGGTGTGTTTATTTGTTTTTCGTTTACGATTTTAACATTTACCGGTTTTGCCATCCAGACAACCGCCGAATCGCAGCCGGCAATTTCATTGAGCAAGATATCCGTTTGTCCGGCTTTTTCTGCATACCGGAGTAATGCTTTTTTGGCCTCTGCATAACGAGCATTTGATTTGAGAACACGACCATATTTTAACAGGTTATCGGTTTTACCTGCCGGGTCTTGTATAACACGTGCAAGCCAGTTTTCTGCGGCTTCGTAATCGTTCATCTTTTCGAAGCAATCTGCCAGGCGCTCCAGGTCTGCCAACTTTGGTTTCTTAACATCGGCCAGTTTCAGATAAATCTTTGCGGCATTGCTGTATTCATATTTACTGTATAACTGACCTGCCTTTTCGCGTAATCCTGCCTGTTCTTGTGCAAAAGCGCCCTGTAACATGAGGGCTGCCAACAACATTAAGGTGCTATATAATTTTTTCATGTTTTTGATACTTATCATTCTACTGTGCACTAAAAAAATCTTGGGTTTAAATGACGCTGTCTTTTGGAAGGAAAGGTAAGCCCCAGGGTAATCTCATGCGATCCGGATTGAATACTGCTCAGTTTATTAATCATATAATCGTATGAATACCCCAGCCTAAACTGATCTGAAACGTAAAATTGTGCAATACCCGAAACCGAGTTCGTTTTTGCCAGGTCGAGACCTTTGCTATAATCTTTGTTCCACAAATCAAGCCCGGTACGGTAAGAAGCACCGAGCCAGAATCGATTGGCAAATACAAACATGCCACTCAAATCAATACTGGTGGGTCCTTTAAAATCTTCTTTAATTAAAATGCTTGGGCGTAGTTTCACATCATCAGATAAGGTCGTAAGCAATCCGGCCATCAGATAAACGTGTCTTTTTCTTTTAAGATTCTCAACGGCATTGGAATCCCATCTAAACAGATTGCTGGATTTATCGCCCGAAAAAAGATCCATGAGAGAGGCGCCAATATAAAATGCGGGACTGTAATAATAAACGCCTAAACGGGCATCCGGAATATAGCTGTTTAATTGCGAGGTTGGCAATTGCTGGTCGTCTTTATCTACCGGACTCAAAACCGAGCCATCCAGTCCGTAGTTGGTTACGCCAATACCAAGCCCAAAACTTAACCGTTTGGTGTCTTCGGCATCCAGTTGCAGCCGGTAAGCATAATTTACATAAGCAGATGTAGACGATTGTGCGCCCAGTTTATCTGCCGTAACTTGTACCCCCAGCCCCATTCTTTTGCTCACGGGATCCAATATACCGTCTACAGAAACCTGACCTGTTTTAGGTGCACCTGGTATACCGGTCCATTGGGCACGTAAAGCCATTTGTGCAAACCATTCTTCTTTATAGCCTGCATACGCCGGATTTACACTTAACGAATTAAATATATATTGCGTAAACTGAATATTCTGCTGGGCCATTGCAGGCACGAGGCCCGCAATGGTTAAGCAAAACAACATGATTATTTTTTTTATACTGCGTGTATTCATAACTTTTATGTTCATGGCGGTTATTTTAAACTATCGTTTTAATAATATCCAGCCTTTAACTGTATCCGTTTTACCAGCTTTCTTCAATCTGATAACATAATAGTAGGTACCTTCATTTAAGCCTTCGCCTGTCCAGTTATTCTGGTAATTGCTGTGCTTATATACCTGGTTACCCCAGCGGTTATAGATTTCTATTTCTACCGCATCGAAATTTTCCCTGCCAACTATAAAGAAGGCATCGTTCTTACCATCGCCATTTGGCGTGATGACATTCGGAATAAAGAATCCATCTACCGAGATCCGAACGGTTGCTACATTCGTTACATTTCCGTTAATGTCTTTTACCGTGTAGGTAAATTCGTCCGTCCCTGTATAGCCGCTGTTCGGGGTATAGGTTACGGTACCATCGGCATTAATTTTCACTGTACCGTGTTTAGGATTTCCGGCGATCTGAACAGATGTTTTATCCAAACTTGCTCCATCTTGTTTATCGTTGCCCAGTATGTCTACCACAACCGGGGTATTAAAGGTTGTTTGGGCTTTATCATCAACCGCAACAGGTTTTGTAGGGATTACATTTACCGTTACGGTAGCCGGATTTGAGACCTGTCCGTTTTTATCGGCCACTGTATAGGTAAAATCATCTGTACCAGTATAACCAGCATCTGGTATATAGGTTACCGTTCCATCAGCGTTTACGATAACCTTTCCATGCGCGGGCTGTTTTGTAATCACAACAGACAATGGTACCAGAGTACTTCCTTCAGAAGTATCGTTATTCAGCACCGGAATTTTCACTTCGTAATTCTGTTTGGTTTCGGCAACATCATCCTTTGCAACCGGTGGCTTGGCCAGCGTAGTTACCGTTGGATCATCGTTTGTATTGGTACTACCTGATTTATCTGTTACCGTTCTTTGTGCCGGATCTGAAGCATTTGCAACAGCGGTATTGATTACACTTCCCTTTGCAATATCGGCTGCCGTAATGGTGTATAATTCTACATGCTTTACAGATGCACCTGGTACCAGCGAACCTGGTATTTGAATCGATGGCTTATTCAGCAATGCATCGCTCAATACAATGTTGTTGAGGGTTACATTTCCGGTATTGGTGATGATAAAAGTATATTCTATCTGATTGCCCAACACAAACGCACCCTTTTCTCCTGTTCCGGTGTTGGTTACTGTTTTAACCAGCCCCAACGAACCGTTTTGTACAATTTCTGTAACGGTACAGGTTAAACAGGTTGGATCTGCAGGGGCATTTGGATAGGCCGGATTGTTATCGGTAGATTTTGCATAAATCTTACTGCCTTTTGGTTCATCAGCTGCTGCCTGGGCTACGTTATACACAAATCCACGATCTAAATCTGCCTGTGTTATGGAGTGTATTGCTTGAATTGCAACCGCTTCACCTACATTCAGATTTGCAATTAATGCCGGCGAAATGCTGCCTGCGTCGGCATTGGTATCGGTGATAATTACATTGGTGAGGCTTACGTTTCCGGTGTTTTCTACTTTTAAACTGTACTTAATAATGTCGCCAACTTTTGCATACACTCCCGCTAAAGCTGTTTTTGTCAAGGTAACAGCCGGTTGCTGCAATACTGGCGTTACCGTACAGGTTGTACATGCCGGATCCGGAGTCTTAACCGGGTAATTAGGATCTGCCGGAGAAAGTGGATTTGGATCGGTAGAATTTGCATTTACCGGGTTTCCATTTGGATCCAATCCTTTAACCACCGCCACATTAAATACCCCACCATTGTCAAGATCAGCCTGGGTAAGCACATGGTATGCACTAAAGCTTACTTTATCTACCTGACCTGGTGCAAGCGTAACCGGCCCGCCTGAAACCACCGCATTATTATCTGATAACAGAACGTTTGTGATGGTTACATCTCCTGTATTTTTAACTGTAAAACGATATTGGATCTGATCTCCTACACTGGGTTTACCATCGTTGTTGGTATCCTGATATACACCCGTTTTTTCAACTGCAAGCAACGGATGTTGAATGATGGCCGTTTCGGTCGGATCCTCTGTACCCGGTTTTACCGGATCGTCTGATTTTACCGTTGGCAAAGCTGGTGAACCCGATGGAACACTGCCCGTAGCCGTTGCCTGATTGATTACTTTACCCGCATCCACATCTGCCTGGGTAACCTTATGTTCTGCCTTTACCGTTGCACTTGCACCCGGTGCCAAAGTCACAATCG
>JASLGV010000060.1 GCA_030149995.1 Pedobacter sp. | reverse complement strand
CATGAGCTGAAAGCCCAGGGCTGGAATGCCTTCAAAAAAGGGTAGCCGCCGCTGTAATTTCTTTTCAAGTAAGAAAAAAAGGCCTTTTTAGCGCCGCTAAATCGTTTTGCTAATTTTCAAAAAAAAATCGGGGGGCTTCGCCCCCTTCTTTGTATAAACGCCTTTATTTACGGCGGGATAAGTAAAAATTAAATCTCATCCAGATATTTCGTATCTATTTGTTTGGTTGTTTTTGCGCCGAGTCTTTTAATTTTTTCGGCGGTGTTGGTTAAATTCCCGGCGCCCGACGATAATTTATTTAAAGCCTTATCGTAGGCATCTTGCCCCTGCTTTATGTGTTTGCCAATGGTTTCAATATCGGCCATAAAGCCAACAAATTTATCATACATGGTACCACTTAGGCGGGCAATTTCCAATACATTTCGGTTTTGCCGCTCCTGTTTCCACATGCTCGCAATGGTCCGTAAGGTGGCCAGTAAAGTAGAAGGGCTTACCAGAACCACCCGTTTATCCCATGCAAAATTGAAGATTTCAGCATCTTTTTGTACAGCCAGGCTGAAAGAAGATTCAATCGGAACAAAAAGCAGCACAAAATCCGGCGAATTGATCTGATGAAGATCCTGGTAATTTTTGGCTGCCAGCTCCTGAATGTGGTTTTTAAGCGAGGCTACATGTTGTTTGATGAAACTTTCGCGTTCTTCCTCCGTTTCGGCCGAAACCGAACGCTCATAGGCCACGAGTGATACCTTTGAATCAATTACCAGATGTTTATTGTCGGGCAAATCAATCACCACATCGGGTTGGTAACGACTGCCCCCGGCAGAGACCATGCTCGCCTGAATCCTGTATTCCTGATCCCGTACCAGGCCCGAGCGTTCTAAAACTTTTTCGAGGATAACCTCGCCCCAGTTACCCTGCTTTTTGCTATCGCCTTTTAAAGCTTTTGTCAGGTTATTCGCATCCTCCTGAATTTGTTTACTCTGATCCATCAACAGGGAAATTACACCTTTTAAGGTATTGCGCTCATCAGACTCGGCTTTGTATACTTTTTCCACCTTCTCTTCAAACGCTTTTATATTTTCCTTTAAGGGATTTAAAATCAGGTCAAGATTGCTTTTATTCTGTTCCACAAAACGGCTGGATTTATCGTCCAGAATTTTATTGGCGATGAGTTCGAAATCTTTATTAAAGCGTTGTTGCGTCTGCTCCAGATCTTGTTTCTGAGCGGTTAGCTTTTCTTTTTCTGCCTGGTAAAAAGAACGTGTACGTTCAAGTTCCCGGTTTGCATCTGCGTGCAGGTCCCGTGTAAGCTGAAGTTCTGCCAGCAGTCTTTGCTGTTCTTCTTTTAGCAAACCTGTCAGGTGTTCCTTTTCTGTAGAAAGACCCGAAATCCGTTCCTGGCTCCGGGCAAGTTCAATTTTAAGCGATTCATTTTCTGATTTTATTTTTTCGATATCTGCAGTCAAAATACCCGGATTTGCAGGCGTTCTTTTTAAAAAAAGAACCACAAATACCAGTAAAATAACCAATAACAATATAATTGCAACGAGCTCCATAATGATAAAAATTTTAGTAAAAATCTGTAATTTAAACAGAAATACCAAAATAATTCGTTAGAATGTCTTTCTGCTTCTTTTACAAATGTTTTGAAGTCCGGGTTTTCCGCAACAGGTCTTTTTTCAATAGATAGGGTATTTAAGCCTCATTTTTACCAGGTTCTGGGTTTGCAGTGTAATACTGTTGCTAAAAATATTTATTATTGGGGTATAAAAAAGAAGCATGAACGAACTGACCATCCAGATTTCCTGCCCCGATCGTGTGGGCCTCGTAACCGATATAACCCGTGTACTGGCACATGCCGGGCTAAACATAGTAGGCATGCGCGAATTTGTGGATGAAGCAAATAAATCTTTTTTTACACGTATTGCCTGTACGGGAACAGTTGGGGATGAAGAACAGTTAAAAGCAGCCTTACAGCATACATTACCGGAAACCGCCCTGGTAAAGCTAATCTTGAAAAAGGAAAAGCAGGTAGTGGTACTGGTAACCAAAGAATACCATTGTCTTTCTGAAATTCTGATCCGTAATTATTTTAAAACCCTGGGGGCGCAGGTTCAATGTGTAATCGGCAATTACGATGGGCTGCGCGATTTTACAGCTCAGATGGGAATACCCTATTTCCATGTAGATCACCAGGATAAAACCAAAGAGCAGTTTGAACACGAATTAAATACCGTTATTGAGCAGTTCGATGCCGATTACCTGGTACTGGCTAAATTTATGCGCATACTTTCGGCTGATTTTGTAAAAAGACATTCGGATAAAATAGTAAACATTCATCATTCCTTTCTACCCGCGTTTATTGGAGCAAATCCCTATCGGCAGGCTTTTGAAAGGGGGGTAAAGATTATCGGGGCCACGGCACATTTTGTAACCGATCAATTAGACGAAGGCCCGATCATTACCCAGCATGTTACGCCGGTGGATCATAATTTTGGCGTGAAGGAAATGGTCCGGGCGGGAAAAGAAATTGAAAAAGCGGTATTGCTCGAAGCTTTAAACCTCTTGTTTGAAGACCGTGTTTTTGTAAGCGGAAACAAAACAATTGTGTTTAAGTAGGTCGGTTTACAGGAACGGACAGATGGTTTCTTTTACCGCAGTGCTGGTATGTTCAATTTTGGCTACACCCATACAAGCCGTTTTTTCTTTTTACAAATTGAAACGGAACTGTTACGAAGAGCTGGAAAAAGAAAAAGGCACCTGGCAGCAGTTATTTCAGAGGTTTAGTCTTTCTCTTTATGCATATCAGATTTTGCAAACGTCTAACAATTAACAAACAGCCTTTTAGCCATCATGCATCCTGCAAATACAAATAAAAATTAAGGTCTGTTTTTTCTTAAAAAAGGGGCTGAAAAGGTCTGTAGAAAGTAAAAAAACATTTTGTATTTTCCATTTAAAGCTCAATTAGCGGTTATTTTCGGCTTATAATTTAAGCAAAAAGCAATATAGGAACGCTTTTTGTTAAGCTCTACATTGAAAAGCATACAAAGAAATGGGCGTTTATTTAATTTTAATTGTCCCGGTATTGATATTCAGCATGTTTGTGCAGTGGCGTTTTAGACACAAGTTTTCTAAATATGCCGAAATGCAGTTAAGCTCTGGTTTATCGGGAAAAGAAGTAGCAGAACGGATGCTTCACGACAATGGGATATATGATGTAAAGGTTATGAGTACAGAAGGACAATTAACCGATCATTACAATCCGACAGAAAGAACCGTTAATTTAAGTACAGATGTTTATTATGGACGTAGTGTTGCCGCGGCAGCAGTTGCCGCGCACGAATGTGGGCATGCCGTTCAACACGCAAAATCATATACATGGCTTAACCTGAGGAGCAGCATGGTGCCTGTTGTAAGTATATCTTCAAATTTACTGCAGTGGGTATTGCTGATTGGTGTTATGCTGCTGGTATTTTCCATAACACCGGTTGTACTTGCCATTGGTGTGGTGGGTTTAACACTGATTACCTTATTCAGTATTATTACGCTCCCTGTTGAGTTCGATGCCAGTAACCGGGCAATTGCCTGGTTAAAGAATAATAATGGCGTTATGCAAACGCAGGAAGAAAATACACAGGCTAAAGATGCCCTTTGGTGGGCGGCTATGACTTACGTAGTGGCAGCAGTAGGTGCCCTGGCAAACTTACTGTATTATGCTTCCATGCTGTTTGGAAGAGCAAGAGATTAAAGTTTTTTACCTATGAAAAACAGAAGCGGCTCAGGATATTTTCCTGGCCGCTTTATTTTTATGGTTCGATCTTATTTTATTCCCAACGCGCTGGCAACTTAGTTAAGCCTGTAAAGCGCTTCGAGCGAAAATTCAGGAATATCTACCTGGAAAGTGGCAAAATCAATTAAGCGCTGCATCTGGTATTTTCCGCGCATACTGCCAATATCCGTTTTTAAGTTACAGCCCGATACGTATACGTGGCTTTCGCCGGGTTCAATAATTGGCTGCAGACCCACAACGCCCTCTCCTTCTACCTCTTTCAAGGTATTATTTGAATCGAAAATAGTCCATTTTCTCCGCATCAGCTGTACAGCATGATCGGTGAGATTGGAAATTTCGATCCGGTAGGCAAACATGAAATGCTCTTGTGCCGGATTGGAATATTCTGGCTGATAAATTGTTTCTACAGAAACTTTAACCCCGTCTGTAATTGCTGTAACCATGATTTTTTGCAAATTTTAAAAACGACTTCAAAAATCAGGCCATTGAAATGCCGGGTTCGTAATGCATGTATTTTTCGGATATTTCTTCTAAAGTGCTGTAAATGTTGCTGATATCCGGTTCGGCCACCAATCGCATGCGGTAAGGTTTAAAATCAGGGAGCCCTTTGAAATAATTGGCATAATGCCGGCGCATTTCAAAAATACCTGTTTTAGGACCTTTCCATTCGATGGATTTTTCCAGGTGGGTACGGCAAACCTGAATCCGTTCTTCTATTGTTGGGCCTGCAAGATGTTCGCCGGTGGCAAAGAAATGCTTAATCTCTCTGAAAATCCAGGGATAACCAATGGCCGCACGACCAATCATAATGCCATCTACTTCATATTCCATGCGCCAGTTGGCCGCTTTTTCAGGGCTGTCTACATCACCATTTCCAAATATCGGAATCTGAATACGTGGGTTTCTTTTGATTTCGCGAATCAGTGTCCAGTCGGCACTGCCTTTATACAGCTGCGCCCGCGTACGCCCATGAATGGTAAGAGCCTGAATGCCCACATCTTGTAACCTTTCGGCCACCTCATATACGTTTTTGGTGTTATCATCCCAGCCAAGACGGGTTTTTACCGTAACCGGCAGGTGTGTGGCCTTAACAACTGCTTCTGTCATTTTGACCATTTTGTCTATATCCTGCAACAGGCTTGAGCCGGCGCCTTTGCAAACCACATTTTTAACCGGACAGCCGTAATTAATATCAACCAGGTCCGGGTTGGCTTGTGAGGCAATTTCCGAGGCCTCGCGCATATGATCGATGTCGCCACCAAAAATTTGTATACCAATGGGACGCTCGTATTCGAAAATATCGAGTTTCTGCCTGCTTTTTGCCGCATCCCGAATCAATCCTTCCGAAGAAATAAATTCGGTATACATCATATCCGCCCCGTTTTGCTTGCATACATAACGAAATGGCGGATCGCTTAAATCTTACATTGGTGCAAGTAATAAAGGGAACGCTCCTAAATCAATATTTACTATCTTTACAGACATTTTATATGCTAAACGATTAATACTAAAACACAAAGGTACGAATAATGAATTTTGTAGAACCAAACGTAAAGGAAACAGATCCCTTTTTACAGTTACTTTTACTTTTCCTTTACGCAATAGCCGGGGCTGTTGTATTTACATTCATTGCGATAGGCGTTGTTTTTATCATGTATGGCAGCGAGTTGATACAAAACCTGAGCTTACTGTTAAACGGCGATACGCGTTACCTCGACGGATTTAAGATTATCCAGATTTTCAGCTCAGTCGGAACTTTTATTGTTCCGCCCCTGTTTCTGGCTTACACACAACGCAGAAAAGTTTGGCATTATTACGATTTTAACAAACCCGCTGGTAAGCTTTTGTTACTGGTATTCCTGGTTATGATTTTCAGCATGCCCTTTATGGAATTTACAGCATTAATGAATCAAAAAATGGCTTTACCAGGCTTCTTAAAGTCAGTAGAGCAATGGATGAAAGAAAAAGAGGCTGTTGCAGCCGAACTGACCATCAGGCTGATAACGGTAAGAAGTAATTTTGATTTGCTTGTAAACCTCTTCATGATTGCCGTTATACCAGCCATCGGAGAAGAGCTGATGTTCAGGGCAGGCATACAAGGCATTTTTAAAAGAATGTTTGGAAACATACATGTGGCCATCTGGCTTTCGGCCATTCTGTTCAGTGCCATCCACATGCAGTTTTATGGTTTTGTTCCAAGAATGCTGCTCGGTGCCGGTTTTGGTTATCTGTATTATTTTGGCGGTAGTATCTGGTATGCCATATTAGCCCATTTTATCAATAATGCCTATGCTGTTTTTGCCGCTTTTTATATGCAGAAACACAACATGCCACTGGATCAGGCCGATCAACCGGTAGGATTTCATTGGTATGGGTATTTAATTAGTGCAATAATAACCATAGCTTTGTTTCAATTTTTTAAACAGACTGCATCACGTGAGCGAAAATTGGGTTAAAGTATATACAACAAGCGATGCCTTTACAGCAGAAGTGCTCAAACAAGGCTTAACAGAAGCAGGTATTCCTGCAGTAACCATTAGCAAGCAACTGGCTGCTTATAACTTTGGAGAAATTAATGTAATGGTACACCAGCGCGATTTTGACCGGGCCATTGAATATTTTGTCCAGAATGAAATTGAATAGAACTTTTAATCGCCCGTATCCGATCAGATTATGAAAACCAGAGCAATAACCGCTTTCTTCTTTACCATTGTTATGTTGGGCTCCGTATTTTTGGGGCGTTACACCTTCAGTATTTTTTACCTGATTTTAAGCCTGCTGTCGCTTTTTGAGTTTTATAAGCTGATAAAAGCCGGCAACATTCATATCCATAAAGGCCTTGCTTTGGTCCTGGCGGCAGTTGTTTTTTTACTGGCCGCAGGTTTGCATTACGAAGCTTACAATGCAAAATACCTGCTCCTTGCCATTCCGCTGATTGCGGCCCTGTTTATTGCTGAGTTGTATAAAAAACACAGCAATCCTTTTACCAATATTTCTTTTACCCTCGCAGGTTTTGTATACGTAACCATGCCTTTTTGTTTTTTTCATGGCCTTGGTTTTTTAACCGCCGGTGGTGATTACAGCTTTCATTTACCGCTTGCCTTTTTGCTGATGCTTTGGGCGAACGATACAGGGGCTTATCTTTTTGGACGTAAACTGGGCAAAAGAAAATTATTCGAAAGGCATTCGCCTAAAAAAACATGGGAAGGATTTTTAGGTGGTGTGTTTATCAGCATTCTGGTCGCCTTTATCCTGTCGCTTTTCTTTACCGAAAGCCAGGCGTGGGTATGGGCCGGTATGGCTGTATTGATTTCCTGCTTCGGAACCCTGGGCGACCTGGTCGAGTCGATGCTGAAACGCAGCCTGAATACCAAAGATAGCGGCGGCTTGCTACCCGGACACGGTGGTTTGTTAGATCGTTTTGATGGCTTATTGCTGGCGGCACCGCTCGTATACGCATATCTTTACCTGCTGTACAGGTAAACTATTTGCCAGACTTTTTATTTCCGCTTAGTACATAGTAAAGCCTGTTAACCGGAAAACCTGCCTGGCTGCTTGTTTCTTCCGTGAAACGGGCAGTACCAACCCTTTTAAAACCTGTTTGCCTAAACCAGTGTTCTATTTCTGATTGATGGTACAGATTGAAACCATAAGCCGTAAATGGCAGCTTTTCCATAAAGTTTTTATCGGCGAAACAGAGCACGAGCTTACCGCCCGGTTTTAGCACACGGGTAATTTCCTGCATAAAACGTATCGGATTTGCCCAGAAGTATAGCGTGTTTACAGAAAAAATCTTATCGAAAGCAGCATCCTTATAAGGTAACGCATTCGGCGTTGAAAGCTGGAAACCGGCCTGCCCTTTTGCAAGAAATTGATGGTTAATTTTAGTGGCTTCCCGGATAAGTGTACTGGAAATTTCGGCACCCGAATACCGAATACCCGGCTGCTGTTGAAGGAGGAAAGAAACATGTGCCGCATTTCCCGGACCGATTTCGAGGACTTGCTCATGTTCTTTAAGTTCAAGAGCTTTTATAGCGGCTTCGGTCATCCCGCGGTTATTGAGCTGCATTTTTTCGGCCGTTTTTATGCCATTAGCCCCACGTGGGTGTGCCAGCTGAGCAGCCAATTCTTTTAATTCTGAAACAGATAATACCTTTTGCATGTGCTTTCTCCTTTTTTTAAAGAAAGCACTTATGCGGAGGTAAAACGTTATATTTTTTCAATAAAAGTTTTGATAATTTTCCTGCATGTGTTGCATAATAGCAACCATTGCCGGTTTGGATTACTTTATAATCTGTACCGGTTTTTTATGTTCGTCAATGGCTACAAAAGTAAAATCTCCGTGTACAGCCAGATCACGGCCCTCAGAATACATTTGTTCAATGTATATTTCAACATTTACCTTTAAGCTGGTGTTGCCCACCTTGGTAACTTTTCCGATCAGCTCTACAATGGTACCCGCCGGAATGGCTTTCTTAAAATCGATGCGATCGCTGCTTACAGTTACCATAATTTGTCGGCTAAAGCGGGTAGCGGTAATAAAAGCAACCTCATCCATCATATGCATGGCCGTACCGCCAAAGAGTGTATCGTAGTGATTGGTGGTATTTGGAAAAACGGCTTTGAAAATGCTGGTTTTAGATGCCTCTATTCTTTCTTCTAATGTCATTTCGATTAATTTTTTGCAAAAGTAAGGTTTAATTAAAAAATAGGCAATGTAAACACTTTTGAGTTGAGAAACAGTTGTTTTACTTTGCAAGTTTGTAATTACACCGCCTTGAATTAGAAATCTGACACCTTATACGATTGGTGCATGTATTGCAGGATGGTGCGCACGTTTCTGTAACAAATTTACAGATCCGGCAGTTGCCGTGATTTTCTGTTATATATTTGATTATAAACCAAAAAACTTTCTTTTTATGATAAAAAAACTTTTTAAGGGGGTTTTGCCTGTTCTGTTTGTTTTTAGCATTGGCTATACGCAGGCACAGGAAATCCCAACCCCTTTGTCTCATTTCGGTTTTAATATAGGCGACGATTATCAGTTGGCCACCTATGTACAAACAGAAGCTTATTTTAAAAAGCTGGCGGCCGCATCAGATCGTATTAAATTGGTGGATATCGGTAAAACAGAAGAAAATCGTACACAATACATGCTGATTGTGTCATCGCCGGAAAACATTAAAAATCTGGCGCATTACAAGCAGATTTCACAGCAGCTGGCCCGTGCCGAACTGGATACGGTTACAGCAAAAAAACTGGCTGCAGAAGGAAAGGCGGTGGTTTGGATTGATGGCGGTTTGCACGCCAACGAAACGGTTGGTATTCATCAGCTGATCCAGAGTGTTTATACATTTGCCAGCCGCAAGGATGAAGAAACAAAACGGATTTTAGACAACGTAATCATTCTTTTTACGCATGCCAATCCAGACGGACAGGAGCTGGTAAGCAACTGGTATATGCGTGCTTCTGATCCGAAAAAGAGAACCTTATCTGGTGTCCCGGAACTTTACCAGAAATATGCGGGGCATGATAATAATCGTGATTTTTTTATGCTGAATCTGCGGGAAACGCAAAACATGGGGCGGCAGCTTTTTGTCGAATGGCTGCCACAGATCATGTACAACCACCACCAGGCGGGGCCGGCAGGTACTGTGGTGGCCGGTCCGCCCTACCGGGATCCCTTTAACTACGTATTCGACCCGGTTGTTTTAACGAGTCTGGATGCCGTAGGTGCAGCCATGCATAACCGGCTCAATGTAGAAGGAAAACCTGGATATACGCAACGTGGCGGATCTGTTTTCTCTACCTGGTACAACGGCGGGCTGCGTACCACAACCTATTTTCACAATATGATTGGTTTGCTTACTGAAATTATCGGGAGTCCTACTCCTTCTTCGGTTCCGCTTGTACCAGCCCGTTTATTGCCCAACGGCGATTCGCCAAATCCGGTTACACCCCGCAACTGGAGCTTTAAAAACTCTATCGATTATTCGGTTTCATTAAATTATGCTGTACTGGATTACGCGGCACGTTACCACGATGTGTTGTTGTATAATATTTACCGGATGGGTAAAAATTCAATAGAGAGAGGTCAGAAAGACAACTGGTCCTTTTCTCCTAAAAAGATCGAAGCCATTGAAAGAGCCAGTAAACTTACGGGATCAACGGCAGATGCTGCCAGTCAGGCTTTACGTAAAGCGGCGTTCGACGGTGTGATGCAGGCGGCGGAAAACCGAGATGCAAGGGGCTATATTTTACCGGCAGACCAACCGGATTTTAATTCGGCGGTTAAATTTTTAAATGCGCTTATCCGTGCTGGTATTGTGGTACAAAAAGCAACGGATGCATTTACAGTAGATGGCAAGCAATACCCGGCCGGAAGTTATGTTGTTAAAACAGATCAGGCTTTCAGGCCTCATGTGCTGGATATGTTTGAACCACAAGATCATCCGAATGATTTTAAATATGATGGCGGCGCCCCTATTCCACCGTACGATGCCGCAGGCTGGACCCTGGCTTACCTGATGAATGTTAAATTCGATCGTATTCTACATGATTTTAATGGTCCGTTTGAAAGAAATGAATATGGCGAATTGTTAACGCCAAAACCTGTATTTAAACCTGCAGGCGCTTATGTATTAAGTGCTGCTCAAAACGATTCGTACAGAGCAGTAAACGATTTGCTGAAGAAAAAAGTTCCGGTATACCGTTTACCGGAGCGTGGCGATTTTTATGTGCAGGCTTCGGGGCAGGTCAACAACATGCTTGCTGCAGCAGGTATAACCGTACGTACGGCAGGCAGTGTAACCACAAAAAATAAAATTTTGCCAGCCAGAATTGCCATTTGGGATACATATGGCGGATCGATGGCATCGGGCTGGATGCGCTGGATTATGGAAAAATATAATTATGAAGCAAAGGTTATTTATCCGCAGGAAATTGATGCCGGCAACCTGAATGCTAAATACGATGTAATTATTTTCGTGGGAGGCGCCATTCCGGCACCACAAACCGGATCTGCTGAAGGTCGTTTTGGCGGAGGACCCAAAGCTGAAGATGTACCCGAAAAATACAGGGACCGCCTGGGGCGTATAACAGCCGAAAAATCGGTTCCGGCACTGAAAAAATTTATGGAAGCCGGCGGGCGTGTGGTAACCATTGGCAGCAGTACCAACCTGGCCTATCTTCTTAATTTACCGGTTCGCAATGCGATGACAGAGGTTGTAAATGGTACAGAAAGAAAATTACCAGCGGAAAAGTATTATGTTCCGGGCAGTGTTTTGCGCGTACAGGTCGATACAAACAGGGCGGCAAGCTGGGGCATGGAAAATGCAGCTGATATTTATTTTGACAACAGCCCGGTATTTAAATTAACAGGAACAGCCCTTGCAGGGAATACCATTAAACCGCTTATGTGGTTTGGTCAGGGAAATGTGCTGCGCAGTGGCTGGGCATGGGGCGCCGCCTATTTGCAAGATGGGGTAACGGCTTTCGAAGCCAGTGTCGGCAAGGGTAAATTGTTTGCTTTTGGACCCGAAATCGCTTTCAGGGCACAAACGCAGGGAACATTTAAATTTATTTTTAATCAGCTATACCAGTAGGCAAATAACCGGTTGTAAACCGGACGCTTTGCCCGTTCGCGTCTGGTTTACAGCCAATAGTTTTACTTTTGCTTTACGATGTGCCTTAAAAATCGACTTATATTTGCTTGTATGAAAGTAGAAATCTGGTCGGACGTAATGTGTCCGTTTTGTTATATCGGAAAAAGACATTTTGAACAGGCAATAGATCATTTGCCCTTTAAAAATGAAATCGAAATAGAATGGAAAAGCTACCAGCTAAATCCGGAATATGAGAACCCGAATGCTGAAAGTATTTACGATTACTTGTCAAGAAGTAAGGGAATGCCGGTTCAGCAGGCCAGGCAACTTACCCGGCAGGTAACAGATATGGGCGCTGCTGCGGGGCTCGACATTAATTTTGACCGGAATATTCCGGCCAATACTTTTAATGCACACCGCTTAATTCACCTGGCGGCCAGCCATGGTTTACAGGATTTGGCTGAAGAAAAATTATTCGAAGCCCATTTTGTAAACGGACAGAATATAGGTTCAGACGACGCGCTGCTTGAAATCGCAACTTCTATTGGGCTCGATAAAGCTGAAACAGAAGCAACGCTTGCCAGCGACCGTTTTGCAGAATCGGTACGCTACGATATTTACGAAAGCCAGCAAATGGGCATACGCGGGGTTCCTTATTTTGTGCTTGACCGTAAATATGCTGTTTCTGGTGCTCAACCGGTAGAAGCTTTTACAGAAGCACTTAAAAAAAGTTTCGAAGAATGGAAAGCTGCGCACCCGGCCAATCCCCTTACTTCTTTAAACAAGAGTGATGATGCCATCTGTGACGAAAATGGTTGCGCCTTGTAAAATATACATACACTTTACCGGTGAACAGTAGATCCGTTCACCGGTAAAGCTAATTTAAGCCCCTTTTAAAGGCTTTAAAAGATATTCGAGGCCATTTACCCGGATCTCGAACATGGTGGCCATCAGCTGGCCTAATTTTCCGTTCGGAAAGCCTTTATCCTTATACCACAAGAGGTAACCTTCCGGCAGGTTGCAGATCAGGTAACCTTTATATTTGCCGTATGGCATTTGCATCTTTACAAGATCGAGTAATAAAGTTGGATCCATTAATTAAAGTATAAAGTCTAAATAATTTTCTTGATTGATAATGGTGAAGGGTGCTTCAGGGTAATTCTTCGCAAAAAAACCGGGTATTTTTTTCTTCTGCTGGCCAAACTTAAAATCAACAGCTAAAATTTTCCCTTCTTTAGCCTCTATTAAATCTATTTCCTGCTGATCGTACGTGCGCCAAAAATAATGATGAACATTTTGTTCCTGATAGTTTGTTTTTTTTATTCGTTCGCTAAAGCAGTAATTTTCCCATAAAACACCCTGGTCGGTGCGCAGCGCCAGCAACCTGAAATCATTAATAATGGCATTTCTGATGCCATTATCGTAAAAATACCATTTTGATGATTTGGTAATTTCTTTTCGTAAATTATTGCTGTAGCCACCTACCTTGTAAATGATAAAAACCTTCGAAAGCAGATCTAAATAACGATCAACCGTGTTTTTGCTAATGCCTAAATTTCTTGATAATTCATCATAAGAAACCTCAGAACCAACTTGAAAAGCAATTAATTTTAGCAGGTCAAACAACTTATTGCTGTTCCGGATGTTCTCATAAATTAAAATATCTTTCAGCAAGTAGGATTTGATCAGCTCATTTAAATATTGTGCTTTCTCTGCCAGGGTATTTAGTTGAAATAACTCCGGATAAGAACCAAAAATCAATCGCTCTTCGAGATTTTGTTTGGTTTGTAAAGCATTTTCGGTGCCCGATAACTCCAGCTGCGCAATGGGATAAAGATAATAAGTTAAACTGCGCCCGGTTAAAGGTTCTCCCGTTTGGTTTGATAAATCGAAGGTCGATGAGCCGCTTGCAATAATGGTTAAATCCTTAAAAGAATCGATTAATAATTTTAAAATTTTGCCAATTTCGGGGATAACCTGCGCCTCATCAATAATTAATAGTTTCGCCTTCCCTAAAAGCCGTGTATAATTGGCAATTGTTCTGTTGGCAAGTAAGGCCTGTACATCCTGATCTTCACCATTAAAAATTAAATGCGCTGCTTTCGTTGTACGAACTATTTCTTCAATAAGCCAGGTTTTTCCTACCCGCCTCGTGCCAAAAATCAAAATCACTTTGTTTTTGCCAATTTTACTTTTGATAGCAGTGCTGAGATATCTTAATATTTGACCGGCCATAACATCAAATATAATAAAAAAAAACGTTAATTCAGTCAATGAACTGACTCAATTAACGTTAATTGAGTCAGTTCATTGACTGTTTTGGTGTTTTTAATCAATTAGCTCTAAAGTTTCAATGGCTTCTTCAACCGAATTTACCTGGTCAAAAGCAATACGCAGTGTATTTTTTACTTCTTTTAAATTACACATACGCGGATGATTTTGCGCGAAAGTTAAAATCTTGGTAAAAATACCCGAGTCGAAATAAGCCGATTGCTTATCACTGAGGAAATAACCCCGTAAGCTGTTCTTTTTGAAGCTTATCTTTTCAAAACCAAGTTTTTTGCCCAGCCACTGTAACCGTACCACACTTAGCATGGTTTTTACCTGTGGAGGCACCGGTCCAAAACGGTCTGCCAGTTGTTTTTCAAACTGACTTAAAGCTTCTTCGTTTTCCAGTTTCGAAAGCTCGGTATACAGGTTGTAACGTTCTGTAATGTTGGTGATGTAGGCATCCGGGATGTACAGTTCAAGATCTGTATCAATCTGCGTAAAGCCAACATACGGGCGTTGAGGTTCATTTTCAAATAAACCTTTAAACTCAGCTTCTTTCAGCTCCTGGATGGCTTCATCTAATATTTTATGGTACATTTCAAAGCCAATTTCTGCAATAAAGCCACTTTGTTCGGCGCCCAGCAGGTTTCCGCTTCCGCGGATATCCAGATCGCGCATGGCGACATTAAAGCCGCTGCCGAGGTCTGAAAATTCTTCTATAGCACTTAAGCGTTTTCTGGCCTCAGAGGTAAGCGTAGATAACGGCGGTGATAATAAGTAGCAAAAAGCTTTTTTATTACTCCGGCCTACACGCCCGCGCATCTGGTGCAGATCGCTCAAACCAAACATGTGCGCATGGTTGATGATGATGGTGTTGGCATTTGGAATATCCAGACCCGCTTCGATAATGGTGGTTGCCACCAGTACATCTTTTTCACCGTTTATAAAATCGAGCATGACATCTTCAAGCGCATCACCATCCAGCTGCCCGTGTGCAATGCCAATACGTGCTTTCGGTACTAACTTCTGAATAAGCCCGCCCAGTTGCATAAGATCGTTTACCCGGTTGTGAATAAAAAACACCTGCCCGCCCCGATCCAGTTCAAACTGAACTGCTTCCTGGATCAGCTTATCGTTAAAAACGTGCAGTTCGGTACTTACCGGTTGCCGGTTTGGTGGTGGCGTATTGATAATGGATAAATCGCGGGCGCCCATCAGGGAGAAATGCAAGGTACGTGGAATCGGCGTTGCCGTAAGGGTTAACGTATCTACATTTACGCGTAAAGCTTTAAGCTTCTCTTTTGCAGTAACACCAAATTTCTGCTCTTCATCAATAATCATGATGCCGAGATCTTTAAACTTGACATCCTTGCTTAGCAAGCGGTGCGTGCCGATTAAAATATCTACTTTACCCGCTGCAGCTTCTGCAAGTGTATCTTTTATCTGCTTGGTGGTTTTAAACCGGTTGATGTAATCTACGCGAACCGGAAAATCCTTAAGCCGCGAAGCAAAGGTTTTAAAATGTTGTAAAGCTAAAATGGTGGTTGGAACCAATATGGCAGCTTGTTTGCCTTCACACACGGCTTTAAAAGCTGCACGAACGGCAATTTCAGTTTTGCCAAAGCCCACATCTCCACAAACAAGCCGATCCATCGGGTGTGGCGATTCCATATCTTTTTTTACATCCTGCGTCGCTTTCAGCTGATCGGGGGTATCTTCATATAAGAAAGACGCTTCAAGCTCCGTTTGCAGGTAGCCATCCGGAGAAAAAGCCGTACCAGCCTGCGTTTTCCTTAAAGCATAAAGCTTAATCAGATCGCGGGCAATGTCTTTAACTTTTTTTTTTGTACTTTTTTTCAGCTTATCCCAGGCATCAGTACCGAGCTTATTCATCTTCGGCGGACCACCCTCTTTGCCACTGTACTTGGCAATGCGGTTAAGCGAGTTGATGTTTACGTAAAGCAGGTCGTTATCGGCATAAACAAGTCGGATCATTTCCTGGGTTTTTCCGTTTACATCCACTTTTTCCAGTCCGGCATATTTACCAATTCCATGGTCAATGTGGGTTACAAAATCGCCTGGCTTCAGCTCACGCAGTTCCTTAAGGGTAATTGCCTGACTGCGTTGGTAGCCTTTCTTTAATTTATATTTGTAATACCGGTCAAAAATCTGGTGATCGGTATAAAAAGCAATGTCAATTTGCGGATCAATAAAACCTTCGCGCAGAATGCTGTTTACCGGGGTAAACTTAACCGTTTTGTCTATATCGTCTATAATGGCGTATAAACGTTCTATCTGTTTAACAGAGTCTGTAAAAATGAAGTTTACAATACCCGCCTTTTCATTTTCTTTCAGGTTATGGATAAGCAGGTTGAAATCCTTGTTAAACGAAGGTTGCGGTTTGGTTTCAAAAGAAACCACCGTATCCGTCTGATAGAAAAACTGTTTGCCAAATTCGATCAGTGCGAAATCCTGTAAATGATCGCCCAGTAACTTCTCATCTGTAAAAGCAAACTTTGGATCGATCCATTCGGGATTTTGCGTTTTATCTGCTGCAGGAAGGGCTTTCCAAAGCTCAATGGCTTTTTTATATCCTGTTTTAACCACATCGAGTGTAAACTCTACATCCTTAAACCACAACTGCGTATCCGGATCAATGTAATCGAGAATGCTGATGTTGCTTTCGGTTAAAAACTTAGCCTGTACATTGGGAACTATGGTCAGCGATTTAATATCGGCAACCGATAGCTGGCTTTCAATCTCAAAACTGCGGATGCTTTCTACCTCATCGCCGAAAAATTCTATACGGTAAGGTAAATCAGAAGAAAAAGAAAAAATATCTACAATACCACCACGAATGGAAAACTGCCCGGGTTCGTATACAAAATCACTGCGCTCAAAATCGTAGTCGATCAGGAACTCGTTAATAAAATCTATTCCAAGTTTGGCACCCAGGCTAATTTCGAGTGTATTCTTTTCGAGTGCCGTACGGTCAATTACTTTCTCGGCAATGGCTTCGGGATAGGAAACCACAATTTTCCCAAATTCAGAGTCGTGGTTCAGCTCATTCAGCACTTCTGCCCTCGCCAGTACATTGGCCGTATCTACCTGGGTAAAATCAAATGATTTACGGTATGACGAAGGAAATAATAAAACCTGCTTATCCAGAATACTTTCCAGGTCCGACTGGAAATAAGCCGCTTCTTCCCGATCGGGAAAAATAAATAACAAAGGCTTATGAAGTAGAAAATAGGAAGATAACGCAACAATGGCATCTGCAGAACCCACCAAACCTTTTAACTGTACTTTTGGGTTTCTGGAAGCATTTAAGGCCTGGGTAAAAGTTGTTACCCTTGCGTCTGTCTTATATCTGTTTATTAAATCGCGAATGTTCAAGGCGCAAATTTAAGGTTTATTTCTGAATTGATTTTTCCGAATTGTAATCTTGATATTAAATTAACCCCAATCAGGCATAAAGGTTTAGCAGCTTTTGAGGTAATTATAGCCGACTTGATTTTTCTTCGGGTGAATAGGCTAATTTGTCGGATATTTGTAGCCATTGGTCGAATAAACCTATATTGCTGTAACAAAACTTTTTGAAGAATCTCTAAAATATACAAAAGCAGAAGCATGAAATACATTAAAAGCATTCCTTTAGAACTTTTTTTCTGGGTAACTGCTTTGGTGTTGCTGGCCACAAATAACGTACATGAGCATCATTTTACCTTATGTCCGTTGGCAAACCTGGGTTTCGAACATTGGTGTCCGGGTTGTGGTTTGGGCAGATCCATAAGCCATATTCTTCACGGAGAGTTTGTGCTTAGTTTTCGGGAACACTGGTTTGGTTTTCCGGCTCTGCTCATTATACTTTACAGAATTTACAGGTTAATAAAAAATAGAAAACAAATTAAAATTTCAGCACTTAATATATAAAGCTATGGATATCTATCAATCACCTCTTATGTCGTTACCAGGTATAACGCCAGAAGAATACGCATACTTGCAACAGGCTACAACCGGCTTAAATGAGCAACAGTTCCGTACGTTTTTAATGGTGTACAGCAGTAAAAGGAAAAATCCTTCAGATATGCTTATTTTCTGCCTCATTGGTTTATTCTGTATTCCCGGGTTGCAACGCTTTATTGTAGGACAAATCGGAATGGGTATTCTGTACCTGGTTACGGTAGGTCTCTGCTTTATCGGTTCGGTTATCGATGTTGTAAACCACAAGGTACTTGCTTTTGAGTACAACCAGAAAATGGCTTTTGAGAGTTTGCAAATGATTAGAATGAGCGGTGTTAACAGCTAAAAGATTATACAACACATGAAGCCTGCATCCGTTTAAAACCGGTTTGCAGGTTTTTTTGTTTTTTTCTGTTGTAGCATAAAGCTTCCTGTTTGCAGGCGGTATATAATCGATCGAAGATGTTCTCCGTTAAGAAGTTCTTTGTTTGAGCTATCCAACGCAGCAGATCCATAGCGAAACCCGTTTTTAAAAAGAAAACAAGCTTTTTCAACCGATACTGCTACATTTGAAAAAACTTAAAATTTCTATCTTTATACCATGAGATTATCAGAGATTACCAATTATTTAGAAAGCATCGCTCCGCTTAATTACCAGGAAGATTATGATAATTCGGGTCTGATTGTTGGAGATCCGAACATGGAAATCAGGGCGGCGCTGGTTGCTTTGGATTGTGTAGAAACCGTTGTAGATGAGGCCATTCGCACGGGCTGCAACCTGGTTATTACGCACCATCCGATTGTTTTTAAAGGACTAAAAAAAATTAACGGCAAAAATTATGTAGAGCGGGTTATTCTGAAGGCCATCAAAAACAACCTGGCTCTTTATGCCATTCATACCAATCTCGATAATATTCATACAGGCGTTAATGCCCGGATTTGCGAACAGCTGGGCTTAACGGGAACCAAAGTGCTGCTGCCCAAAGCCGGATTGCTGAAAACACTGGTTACTTATTGCCCGAATGCGCAGGCAGAACAACTCAGATCGGCACTTTTTTATGCCGGCGCCGGACACATTGGTAATTACAGCGAAACAAGCTTTAATGCCGAAGGATTTGGAACCTACCGGGGTAATGAAAATTCAAATCCTTTTGCCGGCGAACGCGGAAGCCGTCATCAGGAAGGAGAAGTGCGGATTGAAACGGTTTTCCCGGCACAGCTCGAGCGGAAAATAATGCTGGCCCTTTTCGAAAATCATCCTTACGAAGAGGTGGCTTACGGCATTTATAAACTGGAAAATAAAAATGAACAAATTGGTTCAGGAATGCTGGGCTGGCTGGAGTACGATATGGATGCCTACGATTTTTTACATTTGGTAAAAGATAAAATGCAGGCAAAAGTGGTTCGGCATACAGCTGTATTGCCTAAAAGGATAAAAAAAGTAGCTGTTTGCGGAGGTGCCGGAAGCTTTTTACTGAAAGAGGCAATTGCAGCAGGCGCCGATGCTTTTATTACCGCAGATTTTAAATATCACGAGTTTTTTGATGCAGAAGAAAAACTGATCATTGCCGACATCGGACACTTTGAAACTGAACAATTTACCTCAAATTTATTGCTTGAAATTATTCAGAAAAAATTTACTAACTTTGCAATCCGTTTAACGGAGCAAAATACAAACCCCATAAATTACTTGTTTTAATGGAACAAACCGTAGAACAAAAGCTAAAAGCTTTATACGAATTACAAAATATCCACACAAAAATTGATAAAATCCGCCAGGTACGTGGCGAGTTACCAATGGAAGTTGCCGATCTTGAGGATGACGTTTTAGGATTAGAAACCAGAATTTCAAAAATCAAAGGTGAACTTGATGACCTTGAGGATTCGATCGTAACGCGTAAAAATACAATTAAAGATGCGCAAGCAGCCATCAAAAGATACGATACTCAATTAAAAGAAGTTAAAAATAACCGCGAATACGATGCTTTAACTAAAGAAATTGAGATTCAAGGTTTAGATATCCAGGTTTCTGAGAAGAAAATTAAAGAACATGGTTTCGAAATCAACTCTAAAACTGAAATCTACGAAGCCGCAAAAGCTGAACTGGATGGCAGAAAGAAAGATTTA
>JASLGV010000017.1 GCA_030149995.1 Pedobacter sp. | reverse complement strand
ACAGCCATAGATGGTTATATCCACCAGGGGTATCTGGTTTTAGTTGATAAAGACAGACGCATACGCGGTGCCTATGATGGAACCAAACCAGAGCAGGTAGAACAGCTGAAAAAGGATATTCCTGTTTTACTGGCTGAGTACAAAAAGTAAAACTTTTATTTTTTAACCACAGATGGATGGTATCGAAAACAACTTCAAACTTTCTTATCTGTGGTTAATTTATCTTTTCAATAACCATGCGTAAAATTATCATCACCGTTCTTTTTGTCACATCGATTATGGCGGTTATTGTTTCCTGCCAGAGCCAGGAGCAGATCGATTTGCAAAATTATCTTTCAAACGGCAAAACCATTTACGAAAGTAAATGCCAGAACTGCCATGGTGCCACAGGAGAAGGACTGGGTGCGCTCGCTCCCCCCCTTACAGATACCCTTTTTCTTAAAAACAACAAAGATCGCCTTGCCTGTATTATTAAGAACGGTTTAGATGAACCCATCGAAATACACGGAAAAACCTACCACGAAAAAATGCCGGCATTTCCAGAACTTGCCGATATTGATGTAGCACAGGTAATGGTTTACATAACCAATTCTTTTGGCAACAAACAAGGCTTTGTTCACTATAAAGATGTTACCAAACGGTTACAAAATTGTAAGTAAACCGTTTTTAATTATCTTTGCGCAAAATGCAGGTAGTTCTATCGCTGTTCTGATTTAATTAGAAGAGAGGAAAGTCCGGGCAACACAGGGCGTCCCGCTTCCTAACAGGAAGGGATTCAGGTTTGAACACCTGAATAACGGCAAGTGCAACAGAAAGTATACCGCCCCGATTTTATCGGGGTAAGGGTGAAAACGTGCGGTAAGAGCGCACGACATGTGTAAGTAATTACAGATGATTGTAAACCCCGGGAGTTGAAAGACCAAATAGGCTAACGCATGTAGGGCTGCCCGTCCGATGTTAGTGGGTAGGTCGTTAGAGATAAATGGCGACATTTATAGTAGATTAATGATAGAATTTCTGAGCAATCGGAAAACAGAACCCGGCTTATATACCTGCATTTTTTTCTTTGCTTGTAAAAAAACTCAAAGATTTTTATTTGTTTTTGTAAAAAGCAGATATATTAGCAACCTATATACATTTTGATTTCATAAATAATGGCTAAACTATTAATAATTGATGATGAGCGTGCGATTAGAAGTACCCTTCGTGAAATTCTTGAATATGAAAATTACGATGTAGAAGATATTGACAATGGGATCGATGGCTTGGAGTTAATTAAGAAAGGTAGTTATGACCTGGTTCTTTGCGACATCAAGATGAATAAAATGGACGGCATGGAAGTGCTTGAACAAGCCCTTGCCATTAAGCCGGATCTTCCTTTTATCATGATTTCGGGCCATGGTACTGTTGAAACAGCCATCGAAGCCAGTAAAAAAGGTGCGTTTGATTTTATATCCAAACCACCAGATCTGAATAGATTACTGATTACGGTAAGGAATGCCTTAGACCGTGGTAATCTCGTAACGGAAACCAAGGTTTTAAAAAGAAAAGCCAGTAAAACACGCGAAATTTTGGGTAATTCCGAAAGCATATCCAAAATTAAAGAAACCATTGAACGCGTGGCTCCTACCGAAGCGCGGGTACTGATTACCGGTGCCAACGGAAGCGGAAAAGAATTGGTGGCCAGATGGCTGCACGAAAAATCAAACCGTGCAGACAGCCCTTTAATTGAGGTAAACTGTGCAGCTATTCCTTCAGAACTAATTGAAAGTGAATTGTTCGGTCATGAAAAAGGATCTTTTACATCGGCGGTAAAACAACGCATTGGTAAATTCGAACTGGCCAGTGGCGGAACCTTATTTCTGGATGAGATAGGCGACATGAGCCTTTCTGCACAAGCTAAAGTTTTGCGCGCACTGCAAGAGCATAAAATAACCCGTGTGGGTGGCGAAAAGGAACTCGAAGTGAATGTTAGGGTTCTGGCCGCAACCAACAAGGATTTATTAAAAGAAATTGAAGATGGAAATTTCAGAATGGACCTTTACCACCGATTAAATGTGATTAACATCCACGTACCACATTTAACGGAACGTGTAGACGATATTCCGGTTATTGCCCAAAGTTTCCTGGAAAGCATCTGTACAGAATACGGAATGCCGGTTAAGAAAATTAACGACGAAGGAATGACCGCTTTACAGGCACTTCCATGGACAGGTAACGTGCGCGAATTGCACAACATGATTGAGCGATTGATTATCTTAAGTGATAAGGTAATTACCGGCAATGATGTTAGAGCCTTTGCCAATCCAGGTGGTGGTACAAATATTGGTGCAGCAACAGCCAGTCAACATTCGGCTAATGGTAATTCTGCCCTGTCTGCTACATTTGATAGTTTCAACAATTTCCAGGATTACAAAGATCATGCAGAGCGCGAGTTCATCAAATTTAAACTGGAAAAAAACAATTGGAATGTTTCTAAAACGGCCGATGAAATTGATATTCAACGCAGCCATCTATACAGTAAAATAGAGAAATTTGGCCTGAAAAGGGCAAATGAATAATATTGACTACAAAAGGGGATGTCCAAAAAGTGAAGTTAGGCCATCCTCTTTTTTTGGCAGCCCCCTATCACTTTGTTCTGTGGTAACCAAGTTTTAACCACTGAAAATAAACAACTTAATTTTCTTATTTATTATTCTGAGGAACAAAAGATCTGTAGCCTATAAAAGGTTGGTCTACCTTTTCGGTAATGCTTTGTTTGTGTTTTAAAGGTTGACGATGAAAACTACGGAGCATAGAGAATATTTTTCTTGTGCATTCTGTGATTCCCTCTTAATTATATTTTGCCACGGAAGCACGGAAACCAAGGAATGATTTTTCTTACTACCATCCCTGAGGACAAAAGTATCTTCAGGTTGTAAAAAGCTGGTTTTACTTTGGTGCATTTAGTTCATGTAATCTGCCTGGCGCATTAACAAGGCACGGTATTTATTAAAAATAGCCGTTTTTGATACAAAACCCCTGTAATTATTTTCGGTATTAACAACTGGTAAAAGCCAGATGTTATCTTGTTCCATTTTTAAAAGCACAGTTTTCAGGTCATCTGTTTCCTGAACAACATTGGGTGCGCTGTGCAAAAGATGTTGTACAGTAAGTGTATCCTTTTCCGGGTTGTTGATGGTCTCCTTAAACAGTTCCTCTACATAAATAAGCCCTTTAAAATCATTATTTTCATCTGTAACCGGACAAATATTCCTTTTCGACTGTAAAATCTCCCCTACGCGTTGCATAATCAGTTCATCATCCTGTAGGATTACAAAATCTGTTTCCACAAGATATTTGAGTTTCATCTGGTTTAACACGGTGGTATCTTTATCTTCATGCGATAAAAGTTCGCCCTTATCGGCAAGCACCTTGGTGTAGATGGAATATTTTTGCGAGGCACGGTTAATCATGTAGGAAATCGCCGAGGTAATCATCAACGGAACCATCAGAATATATCCACCTGTAATTTCGGCAATCAGAAATATACCCGTAAGTGGTGCATGCATAATGGCACTCAAAGCTGCTGCCATACCTGCTACAATAAAGTTGGCTACATTTAAATGAGCAATTCCGGATAGGTTGACTGTATAGGCAAAGACAAAACCAATCAACCCGCCCATAATCAAGCTTGGTGCAAAGGTACCGCCATTTCCGCCAGCGCCTAATGTAATTAAAGTGGCAAGCGATTTTGCAAAGATGGTGACCACTGTAAACAAAATCACCAGTGCAGGTATGCTGCTATAATCTGCAAAGATACTGTTGGTTATAATGCTCTGATAATCGCCACGAAGCAGGTTTTTAATGGTTATATACCCTTCTCCATACAAAGTTGGAAACAGGAATACCATGGCGCCCAATAATAAACCACCCACAACAACCTTTGCATACGGGTGTTTTATTTTATAAAATAAGCCCTTTACGGCATAATTTACTTTTGTAAAATAGATGGAAAATAAACCAATACAGCCCGCCATTAACACATAATAGAAAAGTGCATTTACCTGCCAGCCTTCTGTTACCAGGTAAAACAGTTGCTGGGTATAAAACAAACGTGCCACCACAGCAGCCGTTGCCGCCGATAATAATAAAGGTATAAATAAAGGAATGCTGAATTCGGGCAGCAGGATTTCGATGGCGAAAACAATACCGGCAATCGGGCTGTTAAAGGCACCGGCAATTCCAGCGGCAGCACCACAGGCGACCAGCATGGTTATTTCCCGGTAAGAAAGCCCCAGATGTCGGCCTAAATTAGATCCGATGGCCGCTCCACTGGTTACAATAGGTGCTTCCAATCCGGTAGAACCACCAAAACCAACTGTAACGGCTGCGGTAATAATCTGCGAATAGATATTGTGTGTTTCTACCCGGCTTGATTTTTTCGAAATAGCATATAAAAGCGGTGTTAACCCGGTTTCAAACTTACTTTTCCGGATAAACCGGCGTACGTACATAACCGATAGTAAAATCCCGGCCAATGGAAAAAAAAGATACAGGTAATATTTGTACTTCCATTGCCAGTCGGATTGTAAAAACTCCTCTATGTGGTGGGTTAAGCTTTTTAACAGGGCCGCTGCAAGTCCGGCCAAGATACCCACTGCAACGGCTAAGAAAATAAGGAAGTTACGGTTTGAAATTTTTGTCTTTCGATACTGATTGAGTGCTTGCAGATAATTTTCAAACCGGGCGTACATATTATTCTTGTTTAAATGATGCGTTTGCTATATAATTAGGCATCGAACTTATCCAATAATTTAATCAGCGTGGCAAAATCTTTTGGATAAGGAGCTTCAATGCGGACTTCATTGTCTTTAAGGTCTTTAAAAACCAAGTAGCGGGCATGGAGCGCAAAGCGTTTCATAATTGGCTGTTCCTCTTCGCCTTTGGTTAATCTAAATCCTCTTTTGATGGAAGAAAGAAATACGGGTTTACCGCGATACATTTCATCGCCGGCAATGGCCGCTTTCTGTGTGGCCAGATGGATACGGATCTGGTGCATACGGCCGGTAATCGGGCGGCATTCTACCAACGTATAATGTCTGTAATATTTTAAAGAATTGAAATAAGTTTCTGCACGTTTACCTTCTGCCCGATCGATGGTTACATTTTTATTCCCCGCATTTAGAATGGGTAAATCAACCAGCAAATCATCAAAGATTACATGTCCGTTTACCACGGCATGATAGGTTTTATTTACCTTGCGTTTTTCAAACTGCATGGAAGCATGACGGTAAGCCTCCGGATTTTTAGCAATAATCAGTGCTCCGGAAGTTTCTTTATCCAGGCGATGGCAAACCTGTGCATCATCTGAATATTGTTTGGCTAAACGCAAAAGGTTAATTTCTCCGGCTGCACCGCGTTCGTCAAGCGAAGCCAGAAAAGGCGGTTTGTTTACAACAATGTAATCATTGTCTTCAAAAAGGATGAGGTCTTTAAAATTGGGAAATTTCAATACTTAAAAATGTTTATAAGCTGCAAAAGTACGATTTATTTTTGTTGACTGTAACGCCGGTTTATATAAAAAGAAACAAACCTGAAATTCAATCAGAATTTCGTTCTGTAAAAGGTTTAATTTACGTAAATAAAAAACCGGATTAATACAATTAACCCGGTTCAATTCAATTTGTTTAATCCTTATTAAGAAAGCTCAAACTTATAGCCTACGCCTTTTACAGTAGACACATAACTTTCGCCCAGTTTTTCTCTCAACTTACGAATATGTACATCTATGGTTCTGTTGGTTACCACCACAGAATCTTCCCAGATATTTTTAAGAATGGATTCGCGTGTATACACTTTTCCTGGTTTTGAGGCCAGCAGGTAAAGCAATTCAAATTCTTTTTTGGCAAGCACCACTTTTTGCCCGCCCTGGAAAACCAGATATGCTTCACGGTCAATTACAAGATCGCCGATTTCGAGCTTATTCTCAGAAACTTCTTCTGTACTGTTGTTTCTTCTTAAGATGGCGTTTATACGGCTAACCAGTGCTCTTGGCTTGATTGGTTTTGCAATATAATCGTCGGCTCCTACATTGAAACCGGCTATTTCAGAGTATTCTTCGCTTCTGGCAGTTAAAAATACCATAAAGGTGTTTTTAAACTCAGGAATGGCGCGCATCAAACGGCAGGCTTCTATCCCATCCATTTTAGGCATCATGATATCAAGAATAATCAAATCAGGATGTACCTTTTTCGCAACTGATATGCCTTCCTGTCCGTTTGAAGCCAGAAAAACCTGGTAACCTTCTTTTTTTAAATTGTATTCAATAAGTTCCAGAATATCTGGTTCATCATCAACAATTAATATTTTCTGACCTGGATTGTTCATAGATTAAATATTTGTTACGAAAGTAGTAACTCTGTTCAAGTTTTTGATTAAGCCAAAGTTAAGAAATTGTTAATACTCAAAAGTAGCTTAACACTAAATAACAGTTAATGTAATGTTTTATTTAAAAAAGCGTCCAGTTCGTCTCCTCTGAGGTTTTTAGCTATGATTTTTCCACTCGGATCTATCAGGAAAGATGATGGAATGGCCTGCACATGGTACTTTTGTACCGTGTTGCCCGTAAAATCTTTTAATTCGCTTACATGTTTCCAGGTTAAGCCATCTGCTTTTACTGCAGCCAGCCAGGCAGCTTTATCTGTATCAAGCGAAATACCAAGAATATCGAAATTCTTATTTTTATACTTATTATAGATATTGACTACATGCGGATTTTCCTGACGGCATGGCTGACACCAGGAAGCCCAGAAATCAAGCAGCACATACTTGCCTTTGTAATCGCTCAGGTTAACCGGCTTATCATCTGCTGTATTAATGGTAAAACCAGGTGCTTCTGCACCTACCTGAACGGTTTTTAAAAGTGCCATTTGTTTTACAAAGGTATCAACCGTTGCATTGCCTTTTATTTTATCTTTAATCTGCTCGCTAAACTTAACCAACTCTGGTTCAAATTCCTGTGGGCTCAATGTGTTCATGGCATAAAAACCAGCCAGCGTACCTAAGTTATCATTAGAAAATTTCAGAACTTCTTTGTTTAGCTGATTGATGTACGATTCATACTGCGGGCGCATGGCATCTAATATGGCTGCACGGTTATTGGGTTGTGCAG
>JASLGV010000490.1 GCA_030149995.1 Pedobacter sp. | reverse complement strand
GGTTAACAAAAGATACAGATAAATCTTATTCTCTTTTATCAGGATTGGCAATAAAAAGAAACGGTTTATCTGGGCATGCGAATACAGGAAAAAGAAGTAGCATACTCCTGTAAAAAAAGCCTTAAAAGTTTCGATAAAAATCCAATCATTTATCGTAAACAGGATAAAGGCAAACACCAATAAAGTCACTTCCTGTAACCACTTATTCTCTAAAACATTCTTAATGACCATTATCAAATTTAAACCCTGCAAATTAAGGACTTATAAATTTGAAATCAAAAAGTATAATTACGAATTGAATTGGTCATTTATACATTTCACTTGTCATTTTCAATACCCATACAGTCGCCTTCTAATATAAATTTGCCGCTTACAAAAAAACGATAAAATGATTAGGCGGTTACTCCTTTTTACTCCTTTTATTTGTGTGTCCGTACATGCTCAAACCTTAAGTTTAAAAGAAGCCCTCACCCAGGGGGTTACTAATTATGGCACCATAAAAGCAAAAAACAAGTATTTAGATGCATCAAAAGAGAATTTAAAGCAGGTTAAATACGATTACGTACCCAGTTTTAATGTTTCAGCACAGCAGGATTTCGGGACAATTAACGGACAGAATGGCCCTTTATACGGTTTTGGTGGCTTAGGTACGGCCTCCTCTGGTCCTGCCTTCGATAAACAGAACTGGAATACCGCCTTTGGTGCCCTGTACCTGGCAAATGTAAACTGGGAATTTTTCTCTTTCGGAAAAATTCAGCAGCGTGTAAAACTTGCCCAGGCAGAAATCAACCAGAACGATAAAGATCTGACCCAGGAAATTTTTCAGCAGAAAGTTAAAATTGCCGCTGCTTATCTGAACCTGCTTGCCAGTCAGCGACTGGTGATCTCGCAGCAGAACAACCTCGACCGGGCAAAAGTATTTCAGAAAATAGCCGCTGCCCGTGTAAAAAATGGATTGTTGGCAGGTGTAGACTCGACCCTGGCACTGGCAGAAGTTGCCCGGGCAGAAATTGCACTGAACCAGAGCAAGGATCAGGTTAAAGAGCAAAACAACAACCTGGTAAGTTTAATGGGCGTACCCATTCAGGATTTTGTAGTAGACAGCAGTTTTGTTAAACAAATACCCAAAGGCATTTTGCAGGCCAATACCTTTCCGCAGAAAGAAAATCCTGTACTGCAATTTTATAAAAGTAAAATCGATGTGAGCCACCAGCAGGAACAACTGTTGCGAAGGGAATATCTGCCCAGCTTCAATTTTGTAGGGATCTACCAGGCCCGTGGTTCAGGTTTTGAAAACAATTATGCCAACGACCGGACAGCCTTCGATAGTCAATATTTTAAAGGTATTAATCCTACCCGCCAAAATTATTTATTGGGTATTGGAGTAAACTGGAACCTGAGCAACATTGGCCGTACCTCGAAAAAACTCCATGCCCAGCGGCTCATTTCCGAAGCCTTAGATGCCGAATATCAGGTTGTAGAGCAAGCTTATCAGGCACAGCTCAACACCGCAGATGTAAAAATTAAGCTGGCACTCGACAATTATACAAAAGCTCCTAAACAGGTAGCAGCTGCCCAACAGGCTTATATACAGAAAACGGCTCTATACCGCAACGGATTAACCAATTTAACCGATGTAACCCAAGTATTATACACTTTGAACAGGGCTGAAACCGACCGCGATATTATTTACACCAATGTATGGCAGGCACTGTTAATGAAAGCAGCTTCCGCAGGCGATTTCAATCTATTTATCAATGAATTTTAAACCAGTTTATCCATGAATTTAATCCGTTTCGCCCTTCGGAAACCCATTTCAATACTTGTGTTGGTGGCCGGGCTTTTCTTTTTTGGCATCGGGGCTGTGCGGGATGTAAAAGTCGATGTTCTTCCGCAGATGAACCTGCCTGTAATTTACATTGCGCACCCCTTTGGCGGTTATACGCCAGACCAGATGGAATCTTATTTTGCAAAAAACTATGTAAATATATTACTTTTTGCCAATGGGGTTAAGTCTATCGAAACCAAAAACATTCAGGGATTAACCCTGCTTAAATTAACCTATTACGAAAAAACAAATATGGCGCAGGCCGCTGCAGAAGTGAGCGCCCTGGCAAACCGCATCCAGTCCTCATTTCCGCCGGGTTCGCAACCGCCATTTATTATTCGTTTTGATGCTTCATCACTACCCGTTGGCCAGCTTGTTTTAAGCAGTAAGACCAAAAGCAACAACGAACTGCAGGATTTGGCCAATGTATACGTACGGGCCTCTTTCACATCTATTCCAGGGCTGTTATCTCCACCTCCATTTGGTGGTAGCCCCAGAACAATAGAGGTGAACGTGGATCCGGCACAACTCAGGGCACACAACTTAACGGTCGATCAGATTGTAGATGCCATCCGCATCAACAACCAGACAGCCCCTTCCGGAAACGTGCGTATTGGCGATAAAAACTATCTTACTCCAACCAATAACACCATCCGCAACGTTTCTGATTTTGCTAAAATACCGTTATTTAAAGGCGGTGTTTCCAACCTGTTTCTGGGAGATGTTGCACAGGTAAAAGACGGTGCAGACATTACAGCCGGTTATGCATTGGTAAACGGTAAAAGATCTGTATACGTAAGTATTGCCAAAGCAGGCGATGCTTCTACCTGGGATATTGTTCAGCGATTAAAGGCAGAACTACCTAAAATTCAAAGCAGCCTGCCCGACGATGTAAAACTTTCTTACGAGTTTGACCAATCTGTCTTTGTAATCAATGCAGTAAAAAGCTTAATTACCGAAGGGGTAATTGGTGCCGTACTAACCGGCTTAATGGTACTCTTGTTCCTGGGCGACAGGCGTGCAGCCCTGATCGTAATCATGACCATCCCGATTTCGATTATTGCAGGGGTACTGTTCTTAAAACTATTTGGACAAACGATCAACCTGATGTCGCTGAGTGGATTGGCACTGGCCATTGGTATCCTGGTGGATGAAAGTACGGTAACCATCGAAAATATTCACCAGCATCTGGATATGGGCAAGCCCAAGGCACTGGCCATCTGGGATGCCTGCAAGGAAATTGCATTACCAAAACTGCTGATCCTTTTCTGTATCCTGGCTGTATTTGCACCAGCATTCATGATGACCGGCATACCGGGTGCCTTGTTTTTACCTTTAGCATTGGCCATCGGATTTTCGATGATTGTTTCCTTTTTACTTTCTCAAACCTTTGTGCCGATTATGGCCAACTGGCTGATGAAAAGCCACGATAAAGTAAAACACAAAAAAGGAATTACAGACGATGAAGCAGAATTCAATGCTTCGGGTTTAACGCTCGAAAGCGAATCCAGCTTTATCGGGCAAAAAGAACAGCTCATTCCTAAGGAAGAGCAGCAAAAGAAATTATCGCTGTTCGACCGGTTTAAGCTGCGTTTCATTCGTTTTATTAATCGCCTGTTCAGGTTTAAAAAACCCATTACCATAATATATATATTGGGTATTACAGCCCTGGCTGTTGTACTACTGGATGTTATCGGACAGGATGTATTTCCAAAGGTAAATTCAAGTCAGTTTCAAATGCGCATCCGTGCGGCTGAAGGTACCCGTATTGAACGTACCGAAGAAAAAGCTACACAGGTATTAAAAGTACTGCAAGAAATGGTAGGCAAAGAACACATCGCCATTTCTTCCGTATACGTTGGTCAGCATCCTGCACTCTTTTCTGTATCGCCCATCTATCTGTTTATGGCAGGTCCGCACGAAGCTGTTTTCCAGATTGCACTGAAAGACTACCACCGCAACATGGACGATTTTAAAGATGAATTGCGTGCACGCATTGCCAAATCTGTACCAGGCTTAAAAATTTCTTTCGAGCCGATTGAGCTTGCCGAAAAAGTACTTAGCCAGGGTTCGCCAACGCCAATTGAAATCAGAATTGCGGGCAAAAACAAAAAAATAAGCCGCCAGTACGCACAGAAGTTAATGGATAAGCTGAATCACATTTCTTATTTCAGAGACGTTCAGCTGGCACAATCAACCCAATACCCGGCGCTGGCCATTAACATAGACCGCACCCGTGCTTCCCAATTGGGCGTAGATATGAACGATATTTCCCGTTCACTCATTGCCTCTACTTCTTCATCCCGTTATACAGAAAAAAATACCTGGATTGATGAAAAAGCCGGTCTTTCGTATAATGTTCAGGTGCAGGTTCCGCTGGATAAAATGAAAAGCGAAAGCGATATCCGCGAAATTCCGTTGCTAAAAAATAATTTACGCCCGGTTTTGGGCGATGTAGCCACCATTACCCCTACTGAAACCTACGGCGAAAATGACAACATAGGAGCTATGCCGTATATTTCGGTAACAGCCAATATAGACCATATGGATCTGGGTACAGCCTCTAAGGCCGTTAAAAAGAGCATAAAAGAGCTGGGCGAACTTCCGCGTGGTGTGTTTATCGACCCCATTGGTTTAACCACCGTACTGCACGATACCATGAACGGTTTGGAAAACGGACTGCTCATCGCCGTGGTGGTAATCTTCCTGATGCTATCGGCCAATTTCCAATCCTTTAGAGTATCGCTTGTTATTTTAACAACGGTTCCGGCGGTTGTACTTGGTGCCTTGCTGATGTTACTCCTCACCGGATCAACTTTAAATTTACAGTCGTACATGGGTATTATTATGTCTGTGGGCGTTTCCATTGCAAATGCCGTACTTTTAATTACCAATGCAGAGCAACTCAGAAGAAAACACGGAAATGCAATAGAAGCAGCTATGGAAGCTGCAACTTTGCGTTTACGCCCGATTATCATGACCAGTATCGCCATGATTGCAGGTATGTTACCGATGGCCATCGGGCACGGCGAAGGTGGCGATCAGGTATCACCTCTTGGCCGGGCTGTAATTGGTGGTTTAACTTTTTCTACCTTTACGGTTCTGATTATTCTTCCGATTATTTTTTCGTGGATTATGGGTAAGACAACCACCAAATCCCCTTCTTTAGATCCGGAAGACGACCAAAGTGAACATTACATAGCCAATTTGCCGCAATAACCATTTAATATGAACATGCGTAAGCTGATCTGAATATCTTTAAACTTAAAATAATTATTAATGAAAAGCATATCATTAAAAATATCCATACTGGCATTTGTACTTTTTGTAAGCAGCTGTGCCGAAAAAGCGCCCGAAAAAAAAGAAGACAACACGGCAGCGGCTCCGAAAATTGAAACGTTTAACCTGCAACAGGAACAACTGTCGTCTACCTACACAACGCCCGCTGAATTGCAGAGTTTCCAACAGGTAGATCTCTATGCAAAAATCAGTGCTTTTGTTAGGCAACTAAAAGTAGACATAGGTTCGCATGTTAAAAAAGGCGACTTGCTGCTCGTACTCGAAGCCCCCGAGTCTACCTCGCAATTGGGGGTTACGGCTTCCAGGTTACATGCACAGGAAGCAGTTTACCTGGCCAGCAACAGCACCTACAAACGTTTACTTGAAACCAGCAAAACAGAAGGAACGGTTTCTTCTAACGATTTAGAGCAGGCCGAGGCCAGAAAAAATGCTGATTATGCCCAGTTACAGGCTGCGAAATCGGCTTATGCAGAAGCTCAAAACCTGTTGGATTACCTACAGATCCGGGCACCGTTTGATGGTATTATAACCGCCAGAAATGTAAATACCGGTGCCTATGTAGGTCCGGCAGGAAAAGGAAGTGACCTACCTCTCTTTACTGTGCAGCAACAGGAAAAATTAAGGCTGGCGGTTTCCATGCCCGAATTGTATACCGGTTATATCAAAAATGGCGATCAGGTTAGCTTTTCTGTTAAGTCTTTGCCAGGACAGGTTTTCAAAGCCACTGTTACACGAATGTCTGGAGCCCTGGATACCAAGCTCCGTTCTGAAAGAATTGAAATGGATATTCAGAATAAGGATAAAAAACTTCTTCCTGGTATGATTGCACAGGTATCACTTTCACTGGAGGGTAAATCAACCAACTTCGTAGTACCCGGATCGGCCGTTTTCACGTCAAGTGAAGGCAGCTTTGTTTTGAAAGTAGAACAAGGTAAAACCAAAAGAATTCCTATAGAAAAAGGGCGTTCTGTAGACGACAAGGTCGAAATTTTTGGTCCGGTACAGCTTAATGATGTATTGGTAAAAAATGCATCGGAAGAAATTAAAGACGGTACAGAAGTAAAATAAATTATTACCGGTTTTTAAGAAATGAAACCGGTATACCTCATAACATCTATCTATATTAAACCTGGTTACCAGCTTATGGCACCAGGTTTTTTTATGGAAAAGGTTATCGGTTTAAAAAGTCCTTCCACCAGTAACCCGAATTTTTAATGGTACGTTTTTGTGTTTTAAAATCATTATGTACCAGGCCAAAACGAGCCTGGTAACCTTCTGCCCATTCAAAGTTATCCATTAAGGTCCAGGCCATATAACCACTTACCGGAATTCCCTCGTTCCTGGCTTTTAAAAGTGCCTCGAGGTAAAGTTCAAAATAAGCAATACGCTCGCTATCGGCAATTTCTCCATTCGCCAGGTGATCGTGATAAGCAGCACCGTTTTCGGTTATCATAATATTTTTAACACCTGGATAGGCCGCAAACTGTTTAATGATGTTGTAAAAGCCATCGGCATTTACTTCCCATCCCATGGCCGTGTGGGGCTTTTTACGACTTTTGGCTTTTACTTCCCAGGCTTGTAAAACCGGGATAAAAGCATTGTACTTTACCGTAAAGGGGAAATAGTTTTGCAGACCGATAAAATCGTAGTCAAATTTATACCGTTCGTGGTGGCGCCAAGTGCCATATTCGATCTGGAATTTCTCTAAAATATCCCAGTTGGCTGTTGGAAAACCCATGCCAAGGGCGGGCTCAATAAAAAACCTGTTCATCAGGCAATCTACACGCGTAGCGGCCAGTATATCCTGATCGCGGTCTGTATTGGGAACTACCTGCGAACAGGAAAAAGTGGTGCCAATGATGGCATCCTTTACATCTGATCTTAAAATATTGGCACCATCTGCTTGGGCCAGCGCCGTATGATGTGCGGCAGAGAAAAAATTTGCCAGCCCCGTTCTTCCGGGTGCATGTACACCCAGCATGTACCCCAGCGAGGTATAACCAAAAGGTTCGTTCAACACCATCCAGTGTTTTACTTTGTTTCCATACTGAAGCGCACAAATATTTACAAAATTGTTAAATGCCTCATTAATGCTGTAGCTTGTCCATCCGCCCTCTTCTTCCAGTGCCTGCGGTAAATCCCAATGGTAAAGCGTTACGTAAGGTACGAGATCCTGCTCTAAGCAATAATCGATCAGATTATGATAAAACCGGATACCTTCCGGGTTTACGGCTCCTCGACCCAATGGCAGTATTCTCGACCAGGCAATGGAAAACCGGAAAATCTTAAATCCTAAATTCTTAACAAGCTGCACGTCTTCCTGGTAACGATGGTAGAAATCGCAGGCTACAGCCGGATGCTGTCCCTTTTTAATTTTACCATTTTTGGCAGCAAATGCATCCCATATAGAAGGGCCTTTACCATACGTATTGGCTGCACCTTCTATTTGTGCCGCCGCAGTGGCCACTCCCCATAAAAAATCAGGACCAAAATCTGAAGACTTAATCATCTTTTTGTTGACAATATATACCGGTTGTATTAAGTCATTGTTAAACCAGCATCAGTAAATCGTTATAATTAACTAATTATCAAGAGACAAACCAATTTCTTTCAGCAGGATCGCTGCATTAAAAGTTTTACAAGGTCCGGTCTTAAGTTTATAATCAAATTTCATTTCGCCTGCTGTAATCTGAATATCAAAATGATAATTATTTACCGCTTCGGCATGTGTTTCTTTCAAATCTGCCAGTTGCAAATCGTGCGTGGCAAATAAAGCTGGTGTACGCAGGGCGATTAGCTTTTCGGCAAAAACTTTAGAGCCCAGATATTTATCCCGGCTGTTGGTGCCCCGCAGCATTTCATCAATCAACACAAATGCATCCTGATGAACGGATACAGAGTCTAAAATCATTTTTAAGCGGTTAAGTTCTGCTTTAAAAGTAGAGGTCTGCTCATTTAAGGAATCCTTAATACGCATATAACTCAACATATTAAAAACAGAAAGCCGCAGCTGCCTGGCACATACAGGTGCACCCGCATAGGCAAGAACCGTATTAATTCCAACTGTACGCAAAAACGTACTTTTTCCGGCCATATTTGATCCGGTAACAATATCTACCGTGGGTTGTTTGCCCATATGGTAGCTGTTGGTAATTCGTTGTTTTGCCGCAATAAGCGGATGACCTAAGTCCACGGCTTCCAGGGCAAATTCAGTTTCAATTTCAGGAAAAACCCAGGCAGGTTCATTGTGCATAAGAACGGCAAAAGAAATCAGCTCTTCGAAATTTCCAATCCGGTTTAAAGCTGCAACAATATGTGAAGAAGATGTCTTACACCAATCGTACAGACGAATACAACATTTCAAGTCCCAGATAAAAAAGATATTTAATACCGTACCCACCAGAATATTAAGTCTGGCATCAAAACTCTGAATAATGGCTGATAACGACTTGATCTCAAGACTTACCTTTACCTCCGATGTAAACAAACCGGTAATATAGCTGCTTTTCCATTTTATGTTTTCCGTCCATTTAATGGCCTCTGCATAACTGTTCAACATGGCCGCGCCGCCGCTAAATGAGTAAAAGGCCCTATTCACCTTGGCTCCATACCGTACGTTTAAGCCGATATTAAAGATGGAGAACAAAATAAAAATACTCCAGAAAGCCGCATTGATAAATATTCCCCCAAGCAACAGGACAAGCATTAGAACCGGGGCAATCTTTACATAAAACCGTATAAGTCCCGACTGTACAAAATCGAGTTGATTAGCCAACTGCCCGTCTAACTGTTCTTTAATCTTTTCAATTTTAACGGCATCGTGCTGGTATAATGTGGTTCGAAAATCGTAAGTAGCCTCTATATGTGCGTGCAATTCCTGTATGGCCGCCTGCCTTTGAACAATTTCGCTTTCTGAACCCGGTGCCGATAGCTGCGAGGCCAGTAGCGTATTACCGTTTTTAGTCGTACACCTGTTTAATAAAGCGAACAGGGAATAAGGGCCAAAAACATCCAGATCGGCACTGTAAGGATGCGTCTCCGACTGAAAAGATGCTCCATGATCGTAGCCATTTGGTTTTCCTGCTAAAATACCCGCCTCATTCTGAT
>JASLGV010000388.1 GCA_030149995.1 Pedobacter sp. | reverse complement strand
ATTTATTTACAACCTCGAAAAGCTTCTCTCTTTTGGACTCATTCTCGTAAATTAGTCCAGCTTCAAGCAGATTGTTAAAAGATGAAATTATGTATGGACTATGTGTTGTTATTAAAACTTGAATCTTACTTTTTGATAGCTTAAATATTGAAACAATTAGCTCGACAATTTTCTTTTGTGCACCAGGAAATAAATGTGCTTCAGGTTCTTCAATATATAAAATTACACCACCACCAGCAAAATTAATTCTGGTCAATGCTTTTAATATTAAAGCTAATGGCAAAGTTTCTTGTTGTCCACTTGATGCGTATGCCAGATTTATTACTCTTTTATCTTCGTGAACTATACAATCTTTACTTTTTATCCTTTGATATTTACCTCCTAAAATTTCAATCATTAAATCATTAATAATTTTATCGTCATTACCAAAGTTGTTTACACGAGATGCAATTCCTTTTATATTTTCATAGAATGAACCAAATTTAATTAGAAATGGATCAATAGCTTTATTATTCGATAGGAATGAAAAAATTGAACTTTGTAAGGTAGCAAAGAAAGATCGACCAGCAGGAATAAAGATTTGAGAGAAGCCGCAATTAGGCCCTATTTCAGTTCTAACCAAACTTAAATATTTTTCAAAAACTTTATGATCTGTGCGATAAATCTCAAATTGGTCTTTGGATTCAAATTTGGCTTTATCCAATTTTATCAATCTTTTTGCATGTGAAAACTGTTTAGAGACTACTGGTGAAAATGTTATAGCTAATTTTGATTTTAATGTTTGCCTTGAGATCAAAGCATAATCCCTTTCATTATAATAGTACTTTACCTCAAACAAGTTATCTTTCCAAGATTCAGGTGGAAAGATTTCCTCAAAAATGGCAACCAGTTTTCTTTTAAGTTCTGCTTTAGACTCATTTTCAGCAGAATCAAAAAAATCTCTAAAAATATTTTTAAAAAAGTATGTTAATTTTATAGTTATACTCTTACCAGAGGCTGATTTACCAATAATTATATTGATATTATTTATAGAGATTTTGGAATCTTTTATTCCTCCAAATCCCTTAATGTAAATACTTTCCATTCTACAAGATTGTCGTTAATTTTTTCTCCTAAAATAGAAAAAAAAACAGAATTAGTTTTTTTTTTGTTACTTGACTAACCTTAAATAAATTGTCTATTATTTTAATTTAGTTAATCGTCCATGTTCTTTCCCAATCTCAAAAATTTCAGTCCCTATTCAGGTCATATCTATAATGAATTAAAGACTGGTATTGTAAGAAAAAATGGCGAATTGATTAGTAAGAATGATAACCGTTTTAAACTGATTGAACGCATTGGCTATTTTCCATTTAGAGAGTTGCGGAAAAATAATCAAGCTTATTTTATTAGTGATGAAGAATTATTTGATTTTTTCCAAACTACAGAAGCAACCTTATCTGATTACCATATTGATTATTACCCTGGTTGGAATTTTGAAGCAAAGGAACAGTTATTAAAAATCTTCTTGGACGGTTATCGCTGTGGAATAACAGATTTCAAAGACAACATTGGAATATCTTATAATACTCTATCCCATGACCATAAAATAGAGTATTTGCGTAATTTCTGTTTATACTGCCTAGATTTTCTTTATTTCGACAGCGAACTTGATAAAGAACTATTTTACAATCTGGGCTACATTCAGGCAAACTTATATCTTGGATTTGTAGAAATCAATAATTTAATGGCATTGTCCAGTGCCACAACAAAGACAAAAAACGAACGTATCTCAAATATCTCAATGGAGACTTTGACTGTTAAAACGGACGTAAAAGACCAAAATTCAGAGCCAGAACGGATTGAAATCTATTGCGATGTTACAGAGATCAAAAAAATATGGCGGGTATTAACAGAACCGATCACTACGTCCAAAGGAATTCAACAGCGAATTTTTCAAAAGGACGAACTTGAAAACTACCTCGGTACAATGTTTTCTTCGGGTGCTTTTCCAGATGTTTTTAAGACTACAACTGAACTACCCGTCAAAACAGTTCCCCGAGGTGATATACGGAATGTGTTGATTGCCCTTATGTATTGTTGTTATAATTTGAACCGAAATTTTTACAGGGGTACCAATCAGATTACATACGTTGCAATGCTGAAACGCTATTTTTCTGCATTTGCAACCTCAGAACTTGAAAGCATTAAAAGTGTACTGGCAACTTATGCCCCAAAAGGAATAGAAGTATTAAAAAACAGCATCGACCAGAACCCACATGTCGAGGAAATGTTAAGCATCCTTAAAATTCATAAATTATTACATTAATGTCATTGCGCATTTATCTGTTTTTGCGCTATTCCTTTGCATCCATAACGAAATATTATGGATACACAAAAAATCTTATTTACAGCTTTATCGACAGAAGAACTTTCCGCCATCATGGAAACATCTGTTAGAAATGTCATCAGCGAACATGACATTAAATCCTTTGGTACAGACCAATTACTGAATGCCAGACAAGCGGCCAAACTGATCAACTACAGACGACCTACACTCTATGGTCTGGTCAGGCAAAAGAAAATCCCATTTTCCAAGACAGCAGGCAAATTACTTTTTTCCCGAAACAAGTTGCTTGAATGGGTTGCTAATGGCAAAGACAACCCAACCAAAAACAGCAATTCATAGGAATACACATTTATCTAGTTAGCAATATAACTGTATAGCGGTATAACCAATTATATAGTTATGTATCTATGTACATCACATTGGCTACAGCAATTAGGTAAGGGCTTTGGTTAAGTAATACCAATAGGTCAAGATCGGTAGAAAGGAGCTTTAGGTAAGTCAGCCCCCTTTTCGGGGCTGAGCAAGCGGAAGTTGGGCAAAGCCCTACTTTCTTGCCCTTACGCTATCGCTAAAGGGTTGTAAAGTATACTCCGGGTATACTTTGGTTAAAAACTATGCCCGTAAGGGCAATTAATAGTATACCATCCGGTATACCAATAAAAATCATATCACAGAAAGGAGCAATTATGAAAGTAGATGTCATTACAATAGAAGACCTACAACAATTCAAAACAGAGTTTATGCAGGAAATGAAAGGGATAATCGGAGAAAACAAACCTAGTCAGCCAACAACATGGCTAAAAAGCTCAGAGGTCAGAAAGATGCTCAACATATCACCCGGTACATTACAGAACCTGCGCATCAACGGAACATTACCCTTCCGGAAAATCGGTGGCAGTATGTATTACAATAAATTGGAAATTGAAAAAATCATGAAAGGAGAATAATATGAAGAACTACAATATAGATAACCTCAGCCTGCCTAAACATCTGCTAAGTGCGTATTTTGAACGTCTGGCATCTGATGAACGTTTATTCCCTACACACATCAGTCTTTTCATGGCTTTATTTTATTTCAGTAATGATAACCAGTCAGAAGAACCATTTCAAGTCAGCAGGCCTAAATTAATGCACTTTTCAAGGATCAAATCCATAGCGACCTATCATAGAAACATTAAGGATTTGGTCAACTATGGGTATATCGAATATAAACCCTCATGGCATCCGCTAAAGGGAACTCAGGTCAGGTTTATTATTGAAACTAAAAACGGTTAGTGTATGGAAGATATCAATATCAAATCCATCCGCTACCCGGTAACAGTGGATGAGAAAATAGAAAAACTTGCGCTTAAGTTTGGACGTACAAAACGGTTGCTATTTATCCAAATGGTCGATTATTTCTATAAGAGCAAAAAAGACCCGACAGACCTGAACGATGATGTGTTAAAAAAGGAAATTGCAAACGGTATTTCCCGGATCATCTCCTTTGTTAAAAAACAGGAAAACGATTTCCTGTTACCGTTTCTTAATGATATAGCCAAGCTGATAAAGATTGCATACGGGCATACCAAATACATGGAAGGCATCAGCCAATATGCACTACAAGATCAAAAATGGACTAAACAAATTATTTTACAGCTTGATTCATTAAATAAAGACATTGCCAAAACACAAACGCATTTGAATCATAAAATCGCTTTAAAAAACCGTTTCAAGGAAATATTAGATTATTACATTGCCAGTAGAGAACTCATCAAATGGCATAATAAAGAGAAGAAAGAAAATTTACAGGATCATGTTCGAAAATCATTAGAAAACCTTTAACGTCATGTTTATAAACATCACTGCATCAGAAACCGGGAACAACAAAGGAAGTAGTGGCGCACTAGTTAATTATCTGGAAAAGGAAAACCACTTGCAATTGGAAAAAGGCAAAGGTTTAGACCATGAAAGTTGGTTTAATGGCATAGACAATGAAATCAGAAGACAAGAAGTCAGAATGAAGATTGACTACAACATTGCCAAACTAGGGCGTAACGATGCTAAATTTTTCCTGATTAACATTAGCCCAAGTCAAAAGGAACTGGCACACCTCTTAGCCAAATATGGCGAAGAGGGTATAAAAGAGAAATTAAAAGAGTTTTCTATTCAGGTTATGGATGAATATGCCCGCAATTTTAAAAGACCAGGAATCAATAGCCATAAAGATTTACTTTGGTTTGGTAAGCTTGAAAATTACCGTTATTACAGTCACACAGACAAAGAAGTGAAGAACGGTACAAAGCAGAAAGGCGACCGTAAACCGGGCAATCAAATGCACATTCAGATCATTGTAAGCCGTAAGGACATATCCAACAGCATCAAACTAAGTCCTCAAAATACCTCAAAAGGTAAAAATAAGGCACACTCTGAAAAATTGGGGCAGTTTAACCGTACAGAATTCAAACAATCTGGTGAAACCCTGTTCGATCATTTTTTTGATTTTGAAAGAGGATTAAAAGATAGTCTGTCTTACGCCAACACTATGAAAAATGGTACAGTTACACAAAAAGCACAGATGCAGGTTTTACGTGATGTCACATTCAAACAACCTACCGGACAGCATAATTTTTTTAATGATTTAAGTAAAGATGTAGCATCAGGACTGTTTGAAAGTGTTGCCGATATGATGAGTGCAACAACTAAAGCAGGTGCAGATCTGCTTAGCCTGTTGATGGAACCTGTATATGTTTCCCCAGATGTAAACTCAATAGATGAAGCCGAGAAGCGTAAACGAAAGAAAAGAAAAAAGGGTGTAGATCAAAGTCAGGGTTTCAGTCGATAGTTAACAAGATTCTTTATTTTACGAAACTGGAAAAGCTTTTTTAGGTAAAAAATCTTGTTGAGAGATGCCCCAATGATAGGCAAGTTTATTAATATGATTCAGATTATATTTTGCATTGTGCTCCCGATTCTCAATTTTATTAATAAATGTACGACTAACACCAAGTATAAAACCCAAATCTTCTTGTGTAAGTTTCTTCTCAATCCTAGTTTTAAGTACAAAATCAACTACAAACTGCTCAACGTGCGTTAAGGTATTTTCCATTTCTCTAACAAATGAAAAAAACATAAACAAAAAGTGACATATATATCTCTTTTTATTTATATTTGATCAGAGCTAATTAACTTCTGGATGAAGATTTCAGTAATCCGTATTTTTTTTGATCAGCTTATATAAATAGAATTGATTATGATTTAGATACTTTTTATAAAATTATTTTAAGAGTCTTGCGGCGATTATCTCAGGCCGTTTTCGCAAGGCAGCATGAAATCCCCATAATCTATGTTTAGATATGCTATATTTGCATTTCAAAAGATAGATTTGGGGTCTGCTGTAATTCCGTGAAAACATAAGGCCTGAGAAACTTTTAGTCGCCACGGTTGGCAGACCCCAAATTTATCAATCCAACCCTCCAAGACTCATTTAAGTAGTAAACTAATTAAATGAGAATATGGAAATACACCTTTTAACCCCGGCAGACGACCATTCAGTTTATTTTAAGTCGTTTATCAAATCCTTAGTACTAAAATTCAATCCACTAAGAATTTAT
>JASLGV010000345.1 GCA_030149995.1 Pedobacter sp. | reverse complement strand
TTAAATTTTACAACATAAGCTGTATAGCCGCTCAATTCGGCGTGCAGGCATAAGTCGGTTGCATATAGGTGAAAGCCATTTAAATCTCCCGATACATGCAGATTAGCATTGTTTTTAATGACCAAAAAATTTTCATCCAGTGATTGTGCTTTTACCGGGAACTTACCCTTGCTGGCCAGACCAGAATCCGGGTAAGAAATATGGTACACAACGTGATTCGGACCGGCAGCACCTGCATTTCCAAAGATCGCCCAATTGGGATCGATCTGATCCAGGTTCTGAATACAGTTTTCCAGTTCCTTACGGCCATCATGTGCCAGTAAGACATCCTGATGGCAAATAATAATGTATTTACCTTTGGTTTGCCGTAAAAACAGGTTAATGGCCGAATAACCGTCAAACTTATTCCCTTCACTATTGTCGGCATGCAAATATTCACAGGTTTCCTTATCAAACCCTTTTTCAATAAATGAGTTCAGCATTTGCTGGTATTCTGCTTTTCTGGTTACCAAGGTGCAGATAGAATATTCAAAATCATTCCTGTTGGGTGTAATTGATCTTGATATATCTGTTAATTCATTCATATTTGTCAATCTGTAAATGCCTGCATATCGATCAGACGTTTGTACAGTCCGCTTTGATTAATCAGTTCAAGGTGTGTACCTTTTTCTACTATTTTACCTTTGTCTATCACCACAATCTCATCTGCATGCTGAATGGTGCTCAGGCGATGTGCTATTACAATAGAGGTCCTGTTTTTCATCAGGTTGTTCAGGGCTTCCTGAACCAGTTTTTCAGATTCCGTATCCAACGCGGAGGTAGCCTCATCAAGCAGCATAATCGGTGGGTTGGCCAAAACGGCACGGGCAATACAGATCCGTTGTTTCTGTCCACCAGATAAGCGGTTACCACGATCACCAACCAGCGATTGATAGCCATTTTCTGTATTGAGAATGAATTCGTGTGCATTGGCTATTTTAGCAGCGGCAATTACCTCTTCTTCGGTCGCATTGGGTTTAGCAAAGGCAATGTTGTTGAAGATGGTATCATTAAAGAGGAGGGATTCCTGGTTAACAATACCCATTTGAGCGCGAATGCTTTCAACTGTTAAATCCTTATAGTTTTTTCCATCAATGTAAATAGTACCTGTTTTAGGATCGTGGAACCTGGGCAACAAATCCATTAACGTACTTTTTCCTCCACCCGACGGACCTACAAGCGCAAGTGTTTTACCTTTTGGAATTTCTAAAGAAATCTCATTTAAAATCTGTTTTTCTCCATAATTGAATGAAACATTATCCAGTTTAAGAGCTGTTTCAAAATTACGGATGTTTTCTGCTCCAGGTTTGTTAACCATTACAGGCTTAGTATCAATCAGGGCAAGTACGCGCTCTCCGGCTGCTATACCTGAATGGATACCGCTGAAAGAGTCTGTAAGTGCTTTTACGGGCTGCATAACCTGCGAGAAGGTTGCAATGTATACTAAAAATTTTGAAGGCGTTAAATCACCATGGCCGGTCAAAATCATGGTACCGCCATACAAAACAATAAATACCACCACCACAACACCCAGGGTCTGAGATACAGGCGAAGCCAGTTGTTGTCTCCGGACCATTTTTCTGTTTAGAAAGGAATAGAATTTGTTTTCATCGTCAAATCTTTGCTTGATCCTTTCGGTAGCATTAAAGGCTTTGATGATTTTAATTCCACCCAGCGATTCATCTAAAAATCCAATCATCTTGGCAAAGGATTCGTGTGATTGTGTTGCCTGTTGTTTTAACCTTTTAACAATTTTGCTGATGATGAAACCAGAAACCGGAATAACAAGTAAGGAAAATAAGGTAAGTTTTAGAGAAATGGACACCAGTACACCAATGTAAAATAACAATTGCACAGGCTCCTTAAATACCACCTGGAGGGTATTGGTAACGGTAAACTGAACCACTTGTACATCTGAAGCCACTTTCGAAATGATATCGCCTTTGCGCTCATTATTAAAATAACCAATGTCGAGGTTCATTACATTGTTAAAAACTTCTCTTCTAAGTTTTAATAAGGTGTGTACCCTTAAATCTTCCATAAAACGCTGGGAGAAATAACGGAAAAAGTTTGCCAGAAAAACAGTAACTGTAATAACAGCGCAAACAATTTTGAGCGTATATATTTTGCCGTTAAGAGAAATGATTCTGCTTATATATTCGCTAAACTGACCTACAAAGTCGAAAGAAGAACTTGCTTTACTAAGTATAGGGCTCCCGTTTGTAAATAAGGTTTCGAGTAATGGTCCGAGCAGCGTAAACAGAAATGTATTAAAAAATACAGCTAAAATCGTTGCAACTACGTAAGGTATGGCAAATTTTTCAATTGGCTTTGCAAAGGATAATAACCGGAAATAAATCTTCATTATGGAAAAAAAGTTAAAAATAAATTCAAATATAAGATAGCTATTGCTTATTATTTGTCATAATGAGCAATTATATTATTTTTCTGAACCAATGGTCAAATTTTTTAAATGCCGCAGGTTCAATAGATTTGCCTTTGTCGAAGATCCAATAAAGGTCTCTGTCTTCGTAAAAGGCCGCCATTAAGGAGAAGGTACTTGGCGGACCGATAATGTAGTTACAGGTAGACAACAGGTATAAATCTTCTGCTGGATTTCCATTCAGTAAATTAATTTTTTGTCCGGTTTGGCTTTCGTAACAGGCTAAATCCAGGTTTTTATCGTTGGTTACAATAACAATCTCGCAGGTACCGGTATTTAACGTGTTAATAAAATCGCGGAGCAAATTGGCATATTCTAAGTCCGACAGGAAAAATTTACCGTCGTGCCATCTGGCGTAATCACCACGTCGTACATGTAAGCCGATTCTGATTTTTGAACTTGCAGGGAGATGGGTATCTACTTTATTTTTAATAGATGCATTAAAGTCAAAAAGTACTTTAATATCTGCCCGGTATTTTAAAAAAAGTTCGTATTGCCTGAAATACCAGCCATCTGCCAGAACCAGTTTCCGGGTTTTAAGGAGGTTGATTTTAGCAGAAAGATCTTCATTTTCATCATTAAAATCAATCTTTTCGATGAGCTTGAGTTTGCTCATGTACTTGGCAAAGATATAATTGAAAAAATGATAACCTTTTTGGTTGCTGATGTTAAAGTACGGGTATTTATAACAAAACCGCATCCCGGTGGTTGGCAGGTTAAACTCTTTGCCAAAGGCATAAAAGTGGCCAAACTGAAGCATGTTGTTACACATTTGACCATATCCGGTTACATAAATCATTTAGCCGTGTTTAATTTATGGTTGATAATGCGTTCCATATAATCCTGTAAAAAGGCTTTTACATCAAGCATACCCTTTTTCATTTTAGCATTTGGGTTCGACAAAAGATTTTGAACAAGCCCTTTGTCTGCAATGCCGTAAATGCCAGTAAAGTTTTTTCCATCAAAAACATAGGTGTAGTTGCCCTGCATAAACTGGTAAATATTTCCGGGCGAATTCATTACACGTGGCGTTTCGTTGGGGGTGTTGCTGATCAGACTTCTGCCCCATGATCTGAAAGGTTTGTTGTAGCCTATCAAATCAACAATAGAAGGGTAAATATCCATCTGGGTAGCCAGATCTGTTCGCACTCCTTTAAGATTGTATGCCGGATTGGGGCTGAAGAATAAAATCGGAACGGCAAACCGGTTAACCGGCTTACTAAATTCAGGATAATAGGGTTGATTGGTATGATCGGCCGTAATTACAAAAATGGTGTTGTTGTACCAGGGCTGTGTTTTGGCATAATTAAAAAAGTTGCGTAACGCATTATCTGTATACTGCACACATTTATGAATCGGAATGGGACCACCTTTAAACCGGTCTTCGTATTGTTTTGGTATTTTAAACGGATCGTGCGAGGATAGTGAGAAAAGTGTAGCCATAAAAGGCTGCTGTTGCTGGCCTAAGGTTTTTCCCATGTATTTGAAAAAGGGTTCATCCCAGATTCCCCAAATCCCATCATAATCTGCGTCGTTGTTGTATTCTGTTTTGCCGTAGTAATTTTTAAATCCTAATATGTTGCTAAAACCTAAAAATCCCATGGAGCCATTGGCTGCTCCATGAAAGAAAGATGTTTCATAGCCCATCGAATCGCAGATGGATACGAGCGATTGTATCTTTTGCTTTGCGTAAGGAGAAGAAGTAAAAGCAGTTTGGAAAGATGGAATCCCGGCTAATACCGACGACATGGCATGGATAGACTGCCGGCCATTGGCGAAAGCATTCGTAAAAATCAGGCTCTGATCTGAAAGGGAATCGAGAAAAGGTGTATAGGATTTAAAATCGGGAATACTGCTGTTCCGGTTCATGCTTCCCCAGTATTCGCGGGCCATGCTCTCCAGAATAAAAACCACAATATTTGGCCTGGTTGTTACAGTCCTTTCATATTGTTTAACGGGTTTAATTTCCTTGTTGATGTAATCAGTGGTAACCCAGTTTTTGATTTTATACTGGCTGGTGTTCAGGGTTCTGAAAATAGCAAAGGGCGTGTTTAAAATCACATCACCCTGATTGGGCACAGTAACATGTTTGTAGGCATCGACCAGGTTAATTGGCCGCGTGCTGTGTTTAAAATCGCCCCTGATGCCGCCAACTGCCAGAGCAGAGATAATCAGTATAGATAATACGGAGAAAGCAAAATAGCCAATGTACTTCTGAGGTTTAACCGGCTGTATGCGTACAAGCTTGTATAACCATATCCAAAAAATACAACTTACAATAAATAAAAGAATTACGTACCAGTAAGTGCCCGTGAAATGCCAGAGCAGCGATTGCTTGTTTTGCTCATTTGCAAGCAAATCCAGGGCTGCTTTAGTGGAGCGCGTCTGACTAAATCTGTAATAAATAATGTCAATAAAGTTGGTCGAATAGGCTATGAAATTGGTAACGAAATATAAAACAGACAATCCTTTCTGATAGCCCTTCCGGGTGTTGATAATAAGCGGCAGGATGCTCAGTAATATAAATAAGCCGTTAATGTACAGAATCGCTGTAGTATCAAAAGCAATTCCGTAATAGCAAAGACGCATCAGTTCTAAAAAGCCATTTACTTCGAATAGCTGCTTATTGAAAGCAAAAAATAAAATCCGGCTGATAAAATAAAACAGGTAAACAAGCAGTATTCTATAAAAAAGTGCTTTATACTCAGATAAGCGGAATGTTTTATCCATAATGTAATACTAAATTAAGTTGATGCGAGCGGTTATATGAGTTTTCTATATTTGAGAAAACTACCCCAGGCATTGAGCGCGCTGATTTCAAACCCTGATTTACCATCAAGGAAACCAAGCTTTACGATGTATGATTTGACAAAGCTAAACAAAGGAGAAAAAATCATTTTAACAAGTGCCAGCAGCTTGCTGTAATTTTTTTTATTTTCTGCACCCAGTGATGCATATAAATAAGTTTTCGATTTTAATTCTGCTTTTGAGCGATATGCAAAATGTAGAATGGGTGCTTTAAAAAGTGTCACTAAAGGCTTAACAGGTAAGATTAACTGCTCATGACTCCTGGCATCGTTCCACCTCGTTTCTTTTGGGAACAATCTTATTTTTCTGTCGGGATACCAGGCGCCGTAACGAATCCACTTTCCGCAGTAATTATTTAAACGGTTAAAAGCATATAATCCGTTTAAGGTACTTTTTACAGATTCGATTTCTGCTTTTGCAGCTTCGGATAGAACTTCGTCAGAATCCAGCGACAGTATATAAGGAAAAAGAGCCTGTTTATGGCCTAAGTTTTTGGTTGCCCCATAACCCAGCCAGGGCGTGTTGATGATTTTACAGGCATAAGACCGGGCAATTTCGAGTGTATTATCTGTACTGCCCGAATCGACCAGGATAATTTCATCCGAAACACTTAACAAACTTTCAATACAGTTTTTTATCGTGTCTGCCGAATTTTTAGTAATAATGACTGCTGAAATCTGCATTTTCTAATTAAGAGTCAAGACGTTTAAAAAGTTCCTTTTTATAAAGCTTTATTTGCGTAAAAAGACCATTCTTAGGTCTGTTATTTTGCACCAGCAATTGTGTAAAAGTTTGCTTTGACAAACTTCTTCCTCTTTTATTCTTTAAAAATGTAGAAAAAGCCTTTAAATAAACCAGGTTTAATGTTAAACTTCTTAAACAGATTTCAATAACGGTTTGCAGATACCAAGCGGCAAGCTGTAGACCATTTAAGTGAATATAATGGAGATAGAACTTATTTCTAAGGGTTAGAAACTTTATTTTTTGTTTTTTATTGTATTGTTTAATCGTGACAGATATTTGGTGCATGCATGCCGCCTGAGGGGCATAATACATTTTCCATCCCATTCTTAAGGCCCGGATGGAAAGTTCTACATCTTCTACATAAAAAGGATTGAACAGGTTGTCAAAACCATTAAGCAATAAAAGTTTTTTCCGGTCTATCAGGGCATTGGTACCTGATAAGAACATGGTAAGACAATCGGTTTGTGAACTGTTTGCCTGGAGGTAAAAGTTTTTATTTGCTTTAATTTTAAATAACTGCCGGTTAATTATTTTTCCTCCGCCCTGCAATACGTCGCTGTCCCAATCGTATATGGTGGCATTTACACCAAAAGTATCGGGCATGGTAAAGAAGTGGAACTGATGTTCGAAGTAATGCGGCAACAACTTTACATCATTATTTAAAATGAGGAGCAGATCATTTTGTGCAGCGAAGATTCCTTTGTTAACCGTATTTGAGAAACCGAGGTTATGGCTGTTGCAGATAATTTTTACCTCTTGAAAATGCGTTTCAATGAAGGCGATAGAGTTATCGGTGGAACAATCGTCTACTACAATTACTTCATATGAATTGTTTATGGTTGAAAGCGCGTTGTAAACGCTTGGCAATACCTGAGCAAGCAAGCTTTGACCATTATAATTTGGAATTACTACGGAAATACTAAAATTCATTCACTTATGCGTTACATATTGCTTTATTTTTACAAAGATAGTTTTATTGATGAATACCCACCTATCCCTTTTAAGCGAAATTAAACATGTCAATTATAAGGTTTTTGCAAGGGTTTTTAAGTTGATATAGAGTGACTTGGTTTGTTGCTTCCGGCTTTTAAGTCTATGGGGAAGCAAAAAGAATATTCTTGTAGAGGTTCTACGAGGTTTTCCGATGCGGGAAAAGTATGCTGGATAAAACGGAGCTCCGCCGGGGAATTGGCGAAGCTTCGTTGCATCAGATTTTTAATAATAGATGTCTTAATTAAAAGAAATTAGAACCTTATGGTTAACCGTTCATAATGTCTTCAATTTCTTCGGCTTCCAAAGGAATATCAGCCATCAGGTCTATATTGCCGTTGGCAGTAATCAATATGTTGTTTTCAAGGCGAATACCCAATCCTTCTTCCGGAATATAAATGCCTGGTTCGATGGTCAGAATGTTGCCGGCTGCAAATGGTTTGTAACGGCTGGCAAAATCGTGTACATCAATACCGAGGTGATGAGAGGCTCCATGCATAAAATATTTTTTATAAGCTGGCCAGGCCGGATCCTGATTTTTAACATCATTGGCGGTAATCAGACCTAACTTGATCAGTTGCTCTGTCATCAGTTCGCCCACCTGCTCGTGGTATGCGTTCCAGATGGCACCTGCCTGAATAAGCTTGGTTGATTCTTTCATTACATGCAGCACGGCGTTGTATACGTCTTTCTGACGGGCTGTGAAACGGCCGTTAACCGGTACCGATCTGCTCATGTCTGCATTGTAATTTGCATATTCTGCACCAAAGTCGAATAAGATCACCTCACCATCTTTACATACCTGGTTGTTGTCGTTGTAATGCAGGATGTTTGCATTGGCTCCGGAGGCAATAATTGGATTGTATGCATGGCCGGTTGCACCCTGACGGATGAATTCATGTATGATTTCGGCCTCTATTTCATATTCTTTAACGCCGGGTTTAATAAATTTTAATACGCGAACAAATGCATCACGCGTAATGCCGCAGGCTTTTTTGGTTAATTCAACTTCGATATCCGATTTAATTACCCTTAAATCACGCATAATAGGGGCGGCTCGCTCATAATGGTGTAAAGGATATTTCGAACGCATTTTCTCGATAAACCGGATATCTCTGTAAGGAACGGTGTGTGCGTAGCGGTCGTTCTCATTTGTATTGAGGTAGATGTTCTCTGCATAATGAACAATGCTGTGCAGGATGTTGTCAAAATCCTCCAGCCAGTATATCGCTTGTATACCTGAAGCAGATCTTGCTTGTTCTTTGGTATACTTGTATCCCTCCCAAACTTTAATATGATCGTTTGTCTGTCTTAAAAACAGGACTTCTTTATATAAAGGATTAGGACAATCAGGAAATAATAATAAAATAGATTGTTCCTGGTCAATGCCTGATAAATAAAATAAATCTGGATTCTGCTTGAAAATAAAACTCTGATCTCCGCTGCGGGGAAACTCATCGTTTGATTGAAAAATAGCTAAAGAGTTGCTTTTTAGGTTTTTATTGAAGTTTTTTCTGTTCTCAATAAATAACTTGTTATCAATTTCAGGATATTTCATATGAATTAAACTTTTAAAGGAGCGGTGGCCAAATGTAAGTAAATGATTACTTAAATAGAAGTTTGGAACGGAGTTTGTACAAAAGTTTGAAAATTTAAAATTTTGATTATTTTTGCATTTACTAAAAAATTAATCAATTAAATTGTTTAACCCTTAAAAAAGAAAAAGATTATGAATTATTCTACTTTAAAGAAAAGTGTTGCACTTTCTTTAGTGGCATTAACAGGAGTAGCTTCTCTTGCTGTCGCTCAGGAAACTCCTGCAACTACTTCTTCTACCAAGGTATTTGGTGGAAGAGGACAGTACAGAACATGGTCGATTGGTGTTAACGGTGGTGTTTTAGCTCCAGTTGTTGCTATCGGCGGTTCTAACGATTTTAACCAATGGGATGTAAACTTAGGTTACGGTTTAAACATCCGTAAACAATTAGGTCACTCATTCGCTTTAGAATTAAACGGATTACGTGGTAAAGTTTCAGGTTCAAACGTTTCTACTAACGGCCCAATTGCTACTGGTAGCGCAACTGCTAAAGAATATGAAACTCAGTTACAATATGCTGTAGATTTACGTGGTGTTGTTAACGTAGGTTCTATCGATTTCTTACGTCGTGAGAATTCAGTAGGTTTCTTCGTTACTGCTGGTGCTGGTTATTTAGCTTATGCTCCGAAAGTAACTTATACTAACGGTACAGTTGTTGACTGGAAAGGTAAAGCTACTGGTCCTGCAGGTGATCCACACGCTGCTAAAGATTACGTAAAAGGAATGTATATTCCAGTAGGTGTTGGTGTTAAATTTAAAGTTTCTGAGCGTGTTAACTTCAACTTAGGTTACACTATGAACTTTATCGATGCTGATAACTTCGACGGAATCTATGCTCAAGGTACTACTAAAGATAAATTCTCTTACGGTTATGCTGGTTTAGAATTCTCTTTAGGTTCTTCTGCTAAACCTAGCTTAGAGTGGACTAACCCATTAGCTACAATGTATGATGATTTAAAAGATCCAACTTTACGTCAAGAAGTTGAAGCTTTGAAAAACCGTGTATCTGCTGTTGAAAAATCTGTTGAAGATTTGAAAAAAGATACTGATGGTGATGGTGTTGCTGATCAATTCGACAAATGCCCAGGAACTCCTGCAGGTACTGCTGTTGATGGTTCAGGTTGTCCACTTCCAAAACCAGAGCCAGCTGCTGCTACTAGCACTGTAACTGGTTTCGAAAAAATCGGTTTTGATTTCAACTCTTCAGTTTTAAAAACTGAATCATACCCAACTTTAGATAAATTATCTTCAGTGTTACGTGAAAACGGTGGTAAAGTAACTGTAAACGGTTATGCTTCAAGCGAAGGTACTGCTGCATATAACTTGAAATTATCTAAAGACAGAGCAAATTCTGTAAAAACTTACTTAGTTAACTCTGGAGTTAGCGCTGGTAAAGTAGCTACAAAAGGA
>JASLGV010000339.1 GCA_030149995.1 Pedobacter sp. | reverse complement strand
CTCTATACGGGCAACCTGGTTGCCCGTATAGAGGCCATTTTATCAGGAACCATCTCTTATATTTTCAATAATTTTAAAGGAGATACCGGCTTTTACGAAACGGTTAAGCAAGCGCAGGAACTTGGCTATACAGAACCAGACCCACGTGATGATTTAAATGGAAAAGATTTTATGTGCAAAATGCTCATCCTGGCCCGCGATGCCGGTTATCCGCTCGAAGCCCACGATGTAAAAATTGACAACATTTTGCCGGAAGCTTGCCTAAATGCCACTACTGTAGCCGATTTTTACCAGGAGCTGCAAAATAATGCAGCCTATTTTGAGGCTTTAAAAAACAAAGCCGAAAGTGAAGGCAAGGTACTGCGCTACATTGGAAAGCTGGAACAAGGACAGGTGGAAATATCGCTTCAAATGGTCGACGACAGCCACCCGTTTTACATGCTTTCGGGTAGTGATAATATTATTTCTTTTACTACCGACCGATATAAATCACGTCCGTTGGTTGTTAAAGGGCCAGGTGCAGGTGCTGAAGTTACCGCCGCTGGTGTTTTTGCGGATATTATCAACGTAGGCACCTTAAATAATTAGCACAATGGCGCCCGTTTCAGAACAAAAAAATGAAATCCTGAACCTGGTTAAACAGGCACTAACAGATTTCGACAAGATCTCTGATGAAAATTGGAACGATAAACCACACTTGTTAAAATGGTCTAAAAAGGAATTATTGGGTCATCTGACTGATAGTGCATCCAATAACATCCGTCGTTTAATTGTAGGACAATATGAGCAGGGAGTTAAAATTGTTTACCAGCAGGATGAATGGGTACGTTATCAAAATTATCAGGAAACAAGCATTGAAGATGTTAAAGCCCTTTGGAAATTACTAAACGATCAGATTTGCAGGGTAATTGAAAAAATACCTGAAAACAAGCTTCAAAATGTTTGCGATACAGGCAAAGGGAAGGTAGATATGCATACCCTTGCTTATTTTATTGAGGATTACCTTGTGCATTTAAAATACCATTTAAAACAACTCACCAGTTAAAGTATGATGTTAGGAATAGAAAATTTGGGTGCTTTTATATTAGCCGCCATTATCGTGGTTATTACCCCCGGGGTAGATACCGTAATGGTTTTAACCAGAAGCATGTCTAAAGGTAAAAAAGCGGGCTTATACTCCGCCTTAGGTGTTAGCCTGGGTTTAATTGTACACACATGCGCCGCTACCTTTGGTCTTTCGCAGATTTTATCAAAATCGGCCATGGCTTTTAGTATTGTTAAATACTTAGGTGCAGCTTATTTAATTTATTTGGGTTATAAATCTTTCACCAGTAAAAATACATCCATTGAAATTAAGTCTGCGGAAACGAACGTTACAGGAATGAAAAAAATGTTTTTTACAGCGCTGCTGAGCGATGTATTAAATCCAAAAATCGCTTTGTTTTTCCTGGCCTTTTTACCTCAGTTTATCAAGGGCAATGAAATTAACAACCCGATTCCTTATTTAGCACTGGGGTTAATTCTCTTTGTCATCACCTTAATCTGGTGTTCGTTTTTAGCATTAACAGGAAGTAATGTAGCCAGGTTATTTAATAAAAATAAGAATATCGAAAGCTGGATGAACAAAACAACAGGCGTTATTTTTATCCTGCTGGGTTTAAAAATTGCTTTAACCAAAAAATAAGAAGTTATTAAATTACAACTTGCTTTAATTCAATAAAAAAATGCAAAACAGTATAAAAGAAAATATATTTTCCGAAGCGAAACAGAGCGGCTCAAATGCAAAGGCCGGCGATGCTGTTCGGGTATTTGCACCTGCCACCGTTGCCAATGTTGTGTGCGGTTATGATGTGCTGGGTTTCGCGGTAAACGAACCGGGTGATGAAGTTGAAATGCGTTTAACAGATACACCGGGAGTCGTAATCAAAAAAATTACCGGTGATGAAGGACGTTTGCCACTCGATGCCGAAAAAAATACGGTAAGCGCAAGTGTTCAGCATTATTTAAAACACATCAATCGTTTAGATATTGGTGTAGAAATAGAATTGCACAAAAAAATGCCAATTGGCAGTGGATTGGGTTCAAGCTCGGCCAGTACTGTAGCTGGTCTATTCGCCATTAACAAGTTAATGGGCGATTTATTAACCGCTAAAGAATTGGTTCCCTTTGCCATGAAAGGCGAAGAACTGGCTTGTGGTTACGGGCATGCAGATAATGTGGCTCCTGCACTGCTGGGCGGTTTTGTGTTAATAAGAAGTTATGATCCGCTCGACATCATCTCTTTACCTACGCCTGCGGGTTTATATGCGGCTATTGTTTACGCAGAGGTAGATGTACCAACCAAAGATGCCCGCCAGATGATTCGCAGCAAAGTTCTTTTAAAAGATGCCGTTACACAATGGGGCAACGTGGCAGGATTGGTAAGCGGATTGTTTACAAACGATTTCGACCTGATCGGGCGCAGCATGAAAGATGTGCTGATTGAACCTACCCGTTCCATTCTGATTCCGGGTTTCGAAGAAATGCGCAGCCTGGCCATGGAAAACGGGGCCATTGGATTTGGTATTTCCGGTTCCGGTCCTTCGGTATTTTCGCTAACCAGCGAGGAGGAAACAGCCAGACGCATTACCAAACTACAACAGCAACACCTCCACAAAATCAACATCAACAGCAAGGCTTATGTTTCACCTGTGAACGATAAGGGACCAAGCATCATTTAATATTGTAAACCTTGCCATTAAACCTTACCTCTTAAAATGAACCTATATTCAACCAACAATAAAGATTTACGTGTTTCTTTTAAAGAAGCCGTTTTTAATAGCATGCCGCAGGATAAAGGCTTATACATGCCCGTAGAAATCCCGCAGCTGGATGCGGCTTTTATCGAAAACATTGAACAATACTCTTTAACAGAAATTGCCCATCAGGTGGCTTCGGCCTTTTTAAAAGACGAAATCCCCGAAGCAGACTTAAAAGCCCTTGTTGCCGATGCCATTAACTTCGAGGCACCGGTTGTTAAGCTGGATGAAAAGACATTTGTTTTAGAATTATTTCACGGACCGTCTTTAGCCTTTAAAGATTTTGGTGCCCGCTTTATGAGCCGCATCATGGCTTACTTTCTTCAAAACGGAGAGCAGTTACTGGATGTACTGGTGGCCACTTCGGGTGATACCGGTGGCGCCGTTGCCCTGGGCTTTCTTGGCGTGCCCAATACCCGCGTTACCATTCTTTATCCCGAAGGAAAAGTAAGCCCTATACAGGAATTACAATTAACCACCAATGGCGAAAACATCAGGGCCATCGAAATAAATGGTACCTTCGACGATTGCCAGGCACTGGTTAAGCAAGCTTTTGCCGATGGTGAACTGAATGCCAAATTCAGACTTACCTCTGCCAACTCCATTAACATTGCACGCTTAATTCCACAAACTTTTTATTATTTCGGTGCCTATGCCCAACTAAAAAAACAAGGTTTTAACAAAGTGCTCTTTTCGGTACCAAGTGGCAACTTTGGCAATATTGGTGCAGGTTTACTGGCTTATAAATTAGGGTTACCTGTTCAACAGTTCATTGCAGCAACGAACATCAACGATACCGTACCGCGTTTTCTAGAAACCGGTTTATACGAAACCAAACCATCTGTACAAACCTATGCCAATGCAATGGACGTAGGTGCTCCAAGCAACTGGGTACGGATTATGGACTTATTCGGGCAGGAGGTAGAAAGCCTTAAAAAAGTACTGACTTCTTACCGTTTCAATGATGAGGAAACACTTGCTGCCATAAAAGAAATTGAAGCACAATATCACTATGTAGCTTGTCCGCATACCGCCATTGCTTATTTGGCGATTAAGCAATACCGGCTTGATTATCCGGACCACGAGGGCGCCGACGTATTTCTTTCGACTGCCCATGCCTGCAAGTTCCCGGATATTTTCCCGGCTGAGATACTGGAAAAAATAGAAATTCCGGCATCGGTAAAAGAACTGGGAAAGCAAACCTAAACATACCGATAAGCTTGAGGTTGACTTTGAAGGCTTTAAATCCTGGCTATTAAAATTTTAA
>JASLGV010000113.1 GCA_030149995.1 Pedobacter sp. | reverse complement strand
TGAGAATTTTGCAGATCTTCCATTTCTCTTACAATCTTCTCCATCAATTCAAACTTCTTTAACGTATTCATATCTGCTTCATTTTAGTTAAACGGTATAGAGATAAACCACCAAATAACTGGCATTGTTTTAATTTTTGATAAAAATTTGGAATTCAACGAAACAACTAATAACTTAGTTAAAACTATTCCGACATGAAACTTTCGCCGCTTATCCTCCTTTTCTTAGTATTTATCAGTGTTAGGGGCCGTGCTCAAAGCAACCCGGCACCCGATAAAGAAAAATTATTTGAGCTTTATCAAAACCAACGATATGCCGAAGCAGCACGATATTTAAAAGAAATATATGGAAATGATATAAACGATGTAAAGGCGCTTACCCAAATTGGCTATTGCTTTTTAATGGCTGGTAATACGGTGGATGCTGAAAAACATTATGCACGGGCTTATGAACTGGACACCAAAAACTTATCTGTTTTATTTAGCCTGGCCAGCATTAATAACCGCCGTGGCAATGATGTAAAAGCAAAAACCTACTATACCGAAATTGTTAAAATAGACAGCAATAATTTTAATGTTTACAAACAGTTAGCCAACTTGTACCCACAGCCAACCGATAGTTTAAAGATTGTATATCTTAAAAAAGCCAATTCATTATATCCAACCGAAGCAGATGTAGCATACGATCTGGCAGATGCTTATCAAAAAACCAAAAAGCCAGAGCTTGCTTATAAAACACTCGATATCGCCATCCTGGCAGATACAGATAATCTTGTTTTACAGAAAGCAAAACTCCCCATTGCCAATAGCCTAAAAAAATATGCTGAAGTAATCAAAACAGGCGAAAAAATGCTGAAAGCAAAAAACGGAGCAGATGGAAATGTATTGAAAGATGTTGCCATGGCTTATTATTACACCAAACAGTACCAAAAAGCCATCGAACTTTTACAGATGCTCGAAAAAGTTTCCATGCAAAACGAAGCAACTTTATATTTTACAACCTTAAGTTACCGCCAGCTTAAAGATTATAAAAATGCCCGGATTTATGCAAGAAAAACAATAGAAGAAGGTATTTCTGCAAATACCTCCAATTATTATGATTTATTAGGACTTATATATGAAGAGAGTGATGGGCTTTCTCTCGCCTTATCGGCATACAAAAAAGGTCTTGAATATAAATCAACCCCCAGTCTTTATTATCACCTTGGCACCTTATATGATACAAAATATAAAAACAGTAAAACTGCCCTGAGCTATTACAAATTATATCTTAAAAGCAAACCTGATCCGGTAAAAGACGAAGAGGAAATCAAATTTACCAAAGCAAGAATAGATCAGATTATGGCCAAACCTTAGCTTAAGCTTACAAAAACCGGTTTTACCGAATCCCAAAAATCATCCAGGGCCAGTATTCTCGGTTTAAAGAAAGAAATTAATTCAGGCCAGTATTCTTTATTGTAAATATTAACCCCAGGTAAATTTGTGTAAATAAGGCTCAATTCCTTTCCATAATCGTCTGTTGCGTGTTGCTGCCAAACCCAATCTTCGTTTAACACATCGCGAAACATGCGTTTAAATTCTTCAAACTGGTTAAAAATTAAATCGCGTACACCTGCGTCAGGATGTGAGAGCTGAATGGCTATAACTGCTTCCTTTTTGTTTACATCCATTTTAAAATGGATGTGCTTTACACCTGTTTTATAGTTGATCCAATTTACCGGAAGTCCGCTGGCAGATGGAACCGGTTTCATATACTGCCCAAAACGGATCCAGAATTCCTGCCTTAACCTTGCCGCTTCTTCTTTACTGTACATTCTTTAATTCTGTGCCGTTTATATCCAATTTAATCCTCCATTCAATAGCAGAAATTTACTCTTTATTACCTGTTTCCAAGTAAACGGGCAACATACTTGCCAATAATATCAAACTCGAGATTTACAGAATCGCCCTCATGCACATTTTTAAGATTGGTATGCTCAAAAGTATAAGGTATAATGAAGACCGAAAAAGCATTTTTTTCTGAATGAACAACTGTTAAACTGATGCCGTTTACACAAATAGATCCCTTTTCAACCGTTACATTACCCAAAGAGGAGTCGTATTCAAAACGATACTCCCAGCTGCCATCAAGTTCTGCACGTTTAATGCAGGTGGCAACCTGGTCTGTATGCCCTTGTACGATGTGTCCGTCTAAACGGCCGTTCATTTGTGTACAACGCTCCAGGTTTACAATATCCCCTACTTTTAACCTACCTAAATTTGTTTTGCTTAACGTTTCGTCTATAGCTGTAACCGTATGGCTATCGTCTGCCAAGGCTACAACGGTTAAACAAACACCATTATGTGCTACGCTCTGATCTATTTTCAGATCCTGACTAATGGCAGATGAAATGGTAAAATGCAGGTTTTTTCCTTCCGCCTCGATGGCGGTTACCCTTCCGGGTACTTCTATAATTCCGGTAAACATATTTTATTTATTTGGGCTCTTTTATTTTTTCAGAACCCGCTTCTAATATTTTAATCTATTTTTTCTCCAGGCACCCGGCTGTGAATCGCCACTTTTATTCAGACACGTGATATTGCTATCTCCAAATAAATTAGCGGCAAAAACAGCTGCAATTAAGGCCTCTTCTGCGCTGGCTGTATTTAAACTTTCAGGTTTGAAATACTTATTTACAAAATGCGTATCAAAATTACCACTGGTAAAGGCCTCATGCTGCATGACAAATTTACCAAAAGCAAGCGTGGTTTCTATCCCTGTAATATCATATTCTTCAATTGCCCGGATCATACGTTCAATTGCTTCCTTCCGATCCTTCCCAAATGTAACCAGCTTGGCGATCATCGGATCGTAATAAATCGGGATTTCCATACCCTGTTCAAAACCATCGTCTACACGCACCCCATTCCCTTTTGGCACTTTATATGTTTTCAATATTCCGATATCCGGCAGGAAATTATTTTTCGGATCTTCGGCATATACCCTTAATTCTACAGCATGCCCTTTTAGCTGAAGTGCAGCCTGCGTAAAACTCAGGGCTTCACCTGCCGCTATTTTGATTTGTTCTTTAACCAGATCTATGCCGGTAATCATTTCGGTAACCGGATGCTCCACCTGCAAACGGGTATTCATTTCGAGGAAGAAGAAATCAAGGTTTTCATCGAGGATAAATTCAACTGTTCCGGCACCTGTATAATTTACCGACCGGGCCACATCAACGGCACACCGGCCCATTTTTTCTCTGATGGCTTCGGTAAGAACAGAAGATGGTGCTTCTTCCACCACCTTTTGATGCCTGCGCTGCACCGAACATTCGCGTTCGAACAAATGCACAATATTGCCATGCATATCGCCCAGAACCTGGATTTCTATGTGTCGAAGAGCAGTTACATAGCGCTCAATAAAAACGGCACCATCGCCAAATGCAGACGTTGCCTCGCTCACGGCAAGCTGCATTTGCTCTTCAAAGGCCGCTTCATTTTCTACAATACGCATGCCTTTACCACCGCCTCCTGCCGCCGCTTTTATTAAAATGGGGAAGCCAATTTCCATTGCTCTTTTCCTGGCTTCCAAAACATCATCAATAGCGGTCTCCGTACCAGGTACCAGCGGGATGTTATATGCTAAAGCGGCAGCTTTTGCCGACAGCTTATTACCCATAATCTTCATGGCATGTGCCGAGGGGCCTACAAGTATAAGCCCTGCCTCGGCAACGCTCGCTGCGAATAAGGCATTTTCAGACAGAAAACCATATCCCGGATGAATCGCTTCGGCACCTGTTTGTTTACAAGCTTCAATTATTTTTTCGGCAACCAGGTACGATTGGCTGGAAGGAGCCGGACCAATACAAACAGCTTCATCTGCATACCGGACATGCAAGGCATTGCGGTCTGCTTCAGAAAAAACAGCAACTGTTTTGATCCCCATTTCCCGTGCAGAACGCATAATCCGTAAAGCAATTTCACCACGATTGGCCACAAGAATTTTCGTTATCGGAAATAATGCCTGTGCCTGAGCACTTGTGTTACTTGAATTTTGAGACATCTGGTTAAAATATATATACTGATATATACAGAACGCTGATGATTACAAATGTAATATTATTTCAATTGCACGATCAACCATCTCCGGTGTAATATCAAGGTGTGTAACCAGGCGAACCGTATTTATTCCTGTTGTATTGCACTGTAAGCCTTTTTTATCCAGCTCAGCAACTATTTTCTGAGCAGAATGGCCTTCCGCTACTTCAAATATAACAATATTGGTTTCTACCGGCAATACAGCCTTTACATAAGCTGTACGGCTTAAAGCATCAGCCAAAGCCCTGGCATGCTGATGATCTGCCGCCAATCTTTCTACATGGTGATCGAGTGCATAAATTCCTGCTGCTGCCAGAAACCCTGCCTGCCTCATGCCCCCACCAAAAGCTTTTCTTATTTTTCTTGCTTTTCGAATGGTTTCGCGGCTACCCAGCAATACCGAACCCACGGGTGCGCCCAGTCCTTTCGATAAACAAACAGATATTCCATCGAAATATTGCCCATAGTGATGCGCTTTATCTCCTGTTGCCACCAATGCATTAAAAATCCTGGCGCCATCTAAATGCAGTTTCAAACCTTTTATTTTGCAAAGATGATGAATGGCTGCAATCTGATTGAGTGTATAACAGCTTCCACCACCCTTGTTAACCGTATTTTCCAGCACAACCAGGCTCGAATTCGGGTAGTGAATATTATCCTCATTAATTTCCGGTTCAATAAGCTCGGGCGTTAAAATCCCACGCTCGCCATAAAGCAAGCGTACAGATGCAGCCGAATGGTATGCAATGCCGCCAATTTCATACCTGTACACATGAGCAGTCTGGTCGCAGATGACTTCATCCATCGGTTGTGTAAAACATTTAATGCCGATCTGATTGGTCATGGTACCAGACGGGCAAAAAAGCCCCGCTTCCATATTAAACATAGAAGCCATTTTTGCTTCGAGCAATTGTACGGTTTCATCTTCCCCAAACACATCATCTCCTACCTTTGCCTGCATCATTGCTTCGAGCATGGCGGCCGTTGGGCGCGTTACGGTATCGCTTCTGAAATCCAATTTATCCTGTTTCATTTAGTCCCTGATTTGTAAAATATATGTTTCGTTAAAAAAAAAGTACCAATGTGATTTTTGGTCTATTTTAAGCGTTTAAAGCCATTTTAGCAAGTTCAATAGTGTATTTTTTACACACTTCCCTTTTTAAGATAACAAATTGTTAAAAAATTATTAAAAAAAAAGATACAAAATATTAGAGTTTTTATACTTTTATCGAGCTAAAACCAAAAAATAAATAAAATGATAGTAATTGCAGACGGCGGATCTACCAAAACAAATTGGTGCTTAATTAACGAAGCCGGCAGAAAAATCTACTTCAATACTGAAGGCTACAATCCCTATTTCTCAAAAACGGAATACATTGTACAGTCATTAAACGAAACCTTACCTGATCACCTGGAAAGAGAAAAATTAACCGCTGTTTACTATTATGGAGCAGGCTGTTCAACCGCAGCCAACGTAAAAGTTGTTTCAGATGCCATGAAACAAATTTTCACCAG
>JASLGV010000285.1 GCA_030149995.1 Pedobacter sp. | reverse complement strand
AAGTTATTTAAGGAAATCTTTGATTCGAATTCCAAGAAAATATTCCATTTGTGCTATGGTTACAGTGGCGATACCGATGTTGCAAATGACCTTTTACAGGAAACTTTTCTAAAAGTGTGGCAAAATTTAGATAAGTTCAGGAACAAATCACAGATCTCTACCTGGATATACAGAATTGCGGTTAATACATGTCTTACCTATCTGCGTTCAGAGAAAAGACAGGCAAAAGACGAACTGACAGATAACATTATAGAAAATAAAGTTGAAGAGTTTTCGGAGAAAAACGAACAAGTTGCGTTATTATATAAATGTATTTCCAAACTTGAAGAAAACGATCGTCTAATCATTACCATGGTTCTCGACGAACTGCCTTATCATGAAATTGCGGATATTTCCGGTATCAGTGAGGGCAATCTTCGGGTTAAAATTCACCGGATAAAACAAAAATTAACAGAACTATACAGCCAGTATGCAAGCGTTTGATCAATTACAGGAGTTGTGGCAAAAGCACGAGGTAGAAGTTAAAGTTTCTGCTGACGAAATGCTGCTACAAGCTAAAAAAGAAGTAAATAGTTTAAAGCTTAAATCAGCTTTAAATATTTTGGGTATGCTCGCATCATTTGTTGCCATTGCCATACTATGGATGTTTATGCATTTTGAATCCTGGACCACCCATGTTGGCATCAGTATTGTTATTGTTGCCATTGCTGTGTACACCCTGATTCTTTATCGCGATCACCGCCTTATTTCACAAAATGATGCAACTGCCCACCCACACGAATATTTGCATAATTTAAAAACCTATCAGTTAAACCGCTATAAGCTTTACAATTCCCTCTATTGGTTTTATGTAATAGCCTTATCGCTGGGCATTATTTTTTATTTTATTGAAATTTTAACCTATCTAAATACCGTTCAAAAAACGGCTGCTGTAGTATTAACGTTTTTATGGATTCTTTTCTGTTCGACCATTTTAAGAAAAGCCGTTATTAAACGTGAAAAAGAAAGGATTTCTCTGTTGATAGAAAAATTTGAACGCATTGGTGGTCAGATTTCAACACCTGAATAAGAATGATTCATATTTAAATGAAAAAAGGATTTGTTCTTTTGTTTATGTTCTGTTTTTCGGTTTCTGCTTTTACACAGCAACCTACAGCACCTATTTTGCTAAATTGGGAAACATATTTCAAAGGTAGCCCCCAACCCGGTTCTCCTTTCCTGGCTTTAACGGCCCTCAGCTGGACTTATAACTATCGGGCGGTTATCAAACAAAACAAGGTAAATATTACCTTTACAAATGAGGTAAGTATTGATAAAAGTAAATCGTGGGTGAAATGGGATGAAATAAAAGATGAAACGATGAATAAAAACCTGCTTCATCACGAACAAGGCCATGCAAACATCTTGTTTCTTCTGTTTAAAGAAGCCGACAGTACCTTTAAAAGCCGGAATTATTCTGTTAAAAACTATAAAGCCGAAATAGCCCGGTTAGCAGAAGGGATTAGTAATTATTACGATGACCTTCAGAAAAAATACGATGAAGAAACTGAGCATGGCAGTAACCACCGTATGCAGGCATACTGGGATAAAATTATAGCCGATAAGCTGGCTTCTGTTAACCCCTGAAAAGAATAATTACTTTAGGAATAAACACGATTGCGCCAATCACCAGCGCAAACACGGCAGCAATCAAAACGCCCCCGGCAGCGAGATCTTTTACCGTTTTTATTTTAAGGTTAAAATCCGGACTGATCGCGTCTGCCAGTTTCTCCATAGCGGTATTGAATATTTCGGCAATCAAAACGGCTGCAATTGCAGCCATTAAAGCCATCCATTCTGAAGCACTTATCTTAAAATACCAGGCAAGTACCACTACCAATATGGTTGCCAGGGCATGTATTCTCGCCTGATGTTCCGTACCAAAAAAGATTTTTAATCCGTTAAAAGCATATTGAAAACTCTTTATGCGTGCCCTTATTGAAAATCTTTTCTCACTTGCCATGGTTCTGTTTTATACGGGTTTTACTTCCTGTACCGAAAAGCTCTTACCGCTTAATTTATACTGATAAGTTTTAACAAGCACTTTGCTTGTATCTGCCGGATCTTTGACCGGAAAGGAACGAAAAAGATCGCCATTTTTAATAAAAAACTTGTCATTCCCGTTGTAACCCTTTTTCTGCGATGGGTTTAAAGATGGAAAACTTATTTTATTAAAATTTCCACCAGAAAATTCATATACATTTAAATCGAATACGTTCTTTTTACTTAACAGCTGAAAGTACAACTCTGGATTGCCATCGTTATCCAGGTCCATATTCCATACATCGGTTAAGATTCCTTTGCGTTCTGCGGCCAACGACCGGAAATTATTTTTTACCGAGTCAGACATCAATACCTGGTACCCGCCTATCGAATCTGTTCCCTTACCCCAACTGATGATTTCAAAATTCAGTCCGGGTTTTACCTCTATATTTTTATAAAATGGAAAAGGGCTTTTAACCACAACAGGACTTTCGGTTTTTACAGGCTCATTTTGTTCGGCATCTTTACAGGCAAAAAAAAACAGCACCCCCGCCACAAGCAAAAGGTGCTGAAAAGTGTTATTTTTGATGTTCATTTTATTTGGGACAGTTTTTATTGTACCAAATTAATCATTTTACTTTTTTCAAACAAAGGATTTATTTACCCGTTTCTGTTTTAACATCTGCTGCTCCGTTGTTCAGAATGGTTTCTGTGGTTACGCTTCTTCTGCCACTTGGTGCCACAACAAGGGTTCTTAAAATTCTTTTTTCACCTTTTGGCACCGTTACCTTAATCGGGCTTTCATATAAAAAAGCATTTTCTGATGGGCGTGATCCATCCAGCGAATAATAGATTTTACCGCCTGCTACCGGGATCTTTAAATCAATTGAAAAGTTTTCGCCATTTAAAGGCTGTTCAGACTGTCCAATTGGAGTTGGCACCCACAGGTTAATACCCAACGCATCCAAACGTGCCAGGTGGATCGGTAAACGCTGTTCCTGAAAATTGGTTAAATCCTTACGCGATACCGGGCTCCAGGCTATTTCAGCTAATGCAAGCAATCTTGGAAACGCATGATTCTCAGCCTTACGGGTTGTTTTGATGTATTCTGACCATAAATTAGCCTGTACCCCCATTATATATTTACTTTCTTCTGTAGATAACTCTTTGGGTACCGGGTCGTAAGCATAAATTTTTGCATAAGGTGCATACCCGCCAATGGTTACGGGTTCATCGGAAGAATTTGATTGTTTGTGATCGATGTACAACCCCATTGAACCAGGGGTCATAATTACATCGTGTTTTTGTTTGGCTGCTTCAATTCCACCTTGCTCGCCCCGCCAGCTCATTACTGTAGCATTGGGTGCTAAACCACCTTCTAAAATTTCGTCCCAGCCAATAATTGTACGGCCTTTTCCATTGATGTAACTTTCCATTCGCTGAATAAAGTAGCTCTGCAGCTCATGCTCATCTTTCAGACCTTTTTCTTTCATCAGGTTCTGGCAAAATTCAGATTCCTTCCAATAGTTTTTAGGACATTCATCTCCCCCAATGTGGATATACTTTGAAGGAAATATAGAA
>JASLGV010000033.1 GCA_030149995.1 Pedobacter sp. | reverse complement strand
TTTAGGCGCTTTAAATCCTTCAACATCTGTTTCAAGTTCTTTATAAATGTTTTTTAAAGATGGTGGGATCGCCACCCCTTTCTGTACTGAAAAAGATAAACCATGTGCCTGACCGGTTCCATGATAGGGATCCTGTCCGAGGATAACAACTTTTACCGCATCGAAAGGCGTGGTGTTTAAAGCATTGAAAATATCTGTTCCCTTAGGATATACCGCAATGCCTTTTTGTTTTTCCTCCTGTAAAAAAGATTTTAAATTTTTCATATAATCTTTTTCAAATTCGGCGTTTAAAACAGCGAGCCAACCGGGTTCTAAGGTAACAGACATAGATCTTTAAAATTAAGGATTTGCAAATTTAATAAAGGAACAACAAGGCAAAAGCAAAAAAGATTAATAAATTGCTTACTTTTTCAAGATTTCCAGTAAATCGGCTTCTAATGTTGCTTTCGGATGTTCTACAATTCTCCCCAATTCTTTACCGTTTTTATCGTATACAATAAAGGTAGGTACCCGTTCTATGTTAAGACCTTCGAGTAACCCGTTTTCAGCTTTTTTATGACCATCAACGGCAATGATTTCTACGTTTTTTTCCTTGAAATGCAGGGCGTCGAGTACTTTGAAGAAGTTGGGAACATTTACTTTGCTGTCGCCGCACCAGGACCCCAGAACAATTTTAATTTTTTCATTTTTAACCAGTTTTTTAAGTTCAATCATGGTAGCGGCATCCGGCATGTAAGCAGCGTATAACGGATCGTACATTTCCTTAAACTCTGGAAAACTGGTTAATCCCTCGCGTGTACATACATTTATCAGGATATCCTTGTTGTGGCTTTCGTCGTGTATTTTCTTATTGAGCTCTTGTGCAGACACATTCATGGCAAGTACAATTAAAGTAATTGAAAGTAAGGTTTTCATAATTTTTAAAAATTTAATGAAATTATTGTTTTAAAATCTAATTTCTGCTATTTAAACACGATATTTGCAAAAAAAATAATTAGAATAAAATTTATGCCAAATATTATCAGATTAATTGCGGGGTTTGCTTTACTGGGTGGCGCAGTAGCTTTATTTATTTTCGGCTTTTGGCCTTGGGGTATCTTAGCCATTCTGGTGGGTATTATTGTACTGGTAACTTATTTCTTTAATGAGAATATGCTTTTAGCACAATGGTACTTGCGTAAAGACAACATGCCTAAAGCAGAGCAGTTTTTAAATCGCATTACCAATTACGAAACACAGTTAATTAAAGTACAGCACGGTTACTACAACCTTTTAATCGGATTAATAGAAAGCAGAAGAGCACCGATGCAAAGCGAAAAATACTTTAAAAAATCGCTTTCACTGGGTATGCAAATGGATCATAATATTGCGCTGGCTAAATTAAGTCTTGCCGGTATTGCCATGGCAAAAAGAAATAAAAGAGAAGCCACTATGTATTTAGCAGAAGCTAAAAAGGCCGATAAAAATAAATTACTTGCCGATCAGATCAAGCAAATGAAAGATCAGATGGGCTTAATGGACAAGCAACAGCAGGTTCGTTACAGATAAGATAATCAATTTCAGACAGGAAGCCATTTCAACCATGAAATGGCTTTTTTTATGAATGGAATTTTAGCTTCTTATGGTTTAAATAAGTGTTTTTCTAACGGTAATAATCTTTTTAGCCTGTTTTATTGTTTGATTTTTAAAACCAGATCGTTTTTTTATTTGTCGTATAGATATAAAAACATCAAAACTATGGAAACATCACAAGCAGGTAGTACCAACAATACACAAGAAGAAAACATTAAAGATTTAACTGGTAAAGAAGCGATTGATAAACTCCGGCACCTGGCAGAAAAGGCCGAAAGTTGCTTTTTTTGTACGGGCATTAAAACAGGTTTACCCATGTCTGTCAGGCCCATGGCCATACAGCAAATAGATGAGGAAGGTAATATTTGGTTTCTGAGTATGCGCGATAGTCAGAAAAATGGTGAAATTGAGGGGGATCCGTTTACCCACTTATTGTTTCAGGCAGGCGCCCATGCCGGATTTGTTAATATATACGGCATTTCTGAAATCAGCAGAGACCAGGAAAAAATTAATGAGCTCTGGAACCCAATGATGAAAACCTGGTTCCAGGGCGGCAAGGAAGATCCTGAAATCAGCTTGATTAAAGTAATCCCTACAGAAGGGTATTACTGGGACCAAAAAAATGGAAATGCCATAGCCTTTCTTAAAATGGCTGCAGCAGTTATAACAGGCAAAACGCTTGACGACTCTGTTGAAGGTAAGATTGATATAGACTAAGCATCATTGAGTGAGCAGGAGGGCAGGTTATGAGAATAGGCTATTTATCACCCAGGTAATCATATCCTTCCAGTTCTTCTCTTTTAGCACGGCGGCTGATGATATCTTCTTCATCATGCATCTTTTTAAAGAAAAAAGCTTCGGCTTGTATTCTTTTAACCAGCTGATGAACAAGAGATAAATCAAAAGCTTCCTTATTCAGCTTAATGCAGTATTCGTTTTCTGTAATTTCTAAACTTGACGTATTCATGTGCATTGATTTTTTAAATCTGATGCAGTAAATATAGAAAAGGCCTGCTAAAGAAAATCAGCAGGCCTTTTAAGTTTTTGTTATGCTTTTGTTAAAAGTAAACCAGTTGTTTTGCTATGGAACGGCAACTTGAGCAGGTTATTTATGCGACAGAAATAAACCATCGTCGGTTTTAGTCACTTTTAAGATACCCTTACCGGTTAAGGCTTTTAAAGTTGTATCCCATTTTTTATTGCTCCATTCAGTCAGTTTCGCTTTTACATCTGTTAACAGGTATTGCTCACCTTCCGGAACCAATGCAAATAATTCTGTTTCTTCTGGTGTTAACTCTATTTTCTTTTTCTCCGGGCGCATCTGCGGGAAGAACAATACTTCCTGGATGGTGCTTTGGTTGGTCATCAGCATTACGATACGATCAATACCAAAACCTAAACCGGAAGTAGGCGGCATACCATACTCTAAGGCACGAACAAAATCATCGTCCATTGCCATGGCTTCCGCGTCGCCACGATCGGCAAGTTTCAGCTGATCTTCAAAACGTTCTTTCTGGTCGATCGGATCATTCAGCTCTGAATAAGCATTTCCAATTTCCTTACCATTTACGAATATTTCAAAACGCTCAACCAATCCTTCTGCTGTACGGTGTTTTTTAGCCAATGGTGTCATTTCGATTGGATAATCGGTAATGAAAGTAGGCTGAATTAAATTTGCTTCTACCTTGGCACTGAAAATTTCATCTACTAATTTGCCACGACCCATTGTAGAATCGGTTTCGATATTTAGGGTTGCACAGGTTTTTGCAAGTTCTTCTTCGGTCATGGCCGAAACATCAATTCCTGTGTATTTTTGAATGGACTCGTACATGGTTAACTTTTCGTATGGTCCTTCGAAATTAATGTCGTGTTGACCCACTTTTACAACCGCAGAACCATTCGTTGCAATGGCTACCTTTTCCAGGCATTCTTCAACCATGGCCATCATCCAGATATAATCTTTGTAGGCTACATAAATTTCCATGGAAGTATATTCCGGGTTATGGGTACGGTCCATCCCTTCGTTACGGAACATTTTACCGAACTCATAAACACCATCAAAACCGGCAACGATTAATCTTTTCAGGTAAAGCTCATTTGCAATACGCAAATAAAGCGGCATATCTAAAGTATTGTGGTGGGTGGCAAACGGACGCGCAGCTGCACCACCGTGTATAGGCTGTAAAATCGGTGTTTCTACTTCCATCCAGCCTTGCTCATCAAAGTAGTTGCGCATGGTATTGATTACCTTGCTGCGTTTAATGAAAATCTGTTTGTAATCAGGGTTTACAGTTAAATCTACGTAACGCATTCTGTAGCGCAGTTCCGGATCGGTAAAACCATCGAAAATATTACCCTCATCATCGCGCTTTACCACCGGTAAAGGTTTTAATGATTTGGCTAAAACAGTAAAAGAGGTAACATGAACGGAAATTTCTCCGGTTTGGGTCGTAAAAACATATCCCTTCACGCCAATATAATCGCCTAAATCCAGTAATTTTTTGAAAACTGTATTATATAAGGTCTTATCTTCCCCCGGGCAAAGATCATCACGTTTCAGGTACAACTGAACCCTGCCGGTAGAATCCTGTAATTCGGCAAAAGAAGCACTGCCCATAATACGGCGGGTCATAATTCTTCCGGCAATACTGATGTTCTTATAAGCAGTTTTATCTCTCTCGTAATTGTTGTTGATGTCGTCGGCATACGCATTTATTTCGTATGCTTCTGCAGGATAGGGCTCGATGCCCAGCTCTCGTAATTGTTTTAGCGACTCACGTCGTAATATTTCTTGTTCTGATAATCCTATACTCATTTCAGGTATTTTTTGCAAAAGTAATGATTTTGCAATTTGTTATGTAATTATAATTTAAGCAGTTTTTAAGAAAACATGGAAGGTAGCCTTATTTTTGAGGTTTGGACAGCCTTTTCCGGTGCTTCTGTTTGTTGGATGCCTTAAAGATAAGAAATAAAAGCGCCAGACATTTTTGACCGGTACTTTATTTTTCATGCCTTTTATGCCTCAGCTTCTATGCCTTCTGCATACATCTGGTTAATAATTTCTATGTATTTTTTTTCAACTATCCGGCGTTTTACTTTTAACGTAGGAGTAATTTCACCTTCGTCGATGCTGAATGGATTGCGTTTGATGACAAAGTTTTTAATCCGTTCAAATTTGGCCAGTTCGCTTGATATTTTCTTAATGTCCTGCTCCATCCAGTTGATAATTTCCTTATTGCGGATAAAAGGATCTGCCTCTTCAAAAAAGGCGGGCGTAAGCTTAAAGGTTTCTTCCAGCATTTCGCGGTTTGGAATCAGGATGGCTGTAATAAATTCGCGTTTATCGCCAATCAGGAAAAGCTGATCTATTTTAGGGCTTTTCAGATAAATGTTTTCAACTGGTGTTGGATATACGTTTTTGCCATAGGCATTTACAATCATGTTTTTTAACCGGTCGGTAATTTGCAGGTTCCCCATGTAAAAACGGCCAATATCGCCGGTGTGAAACCAGCCATCTTTGTCAATGGCCTCGGCCGTTTCGGCAGGTTTATTAAAATAACCTTTCATTACACAATGGCCACGTACAATAATTTCACCTTCTGCGCACTCAAAATCTTCTTTAAAAGTTTCGTGTGTCTGAATATTGATCATTTCTTTACTTTCTACATCCTGTATGCCCACCTCTATACCTGGAATAATGCGCCCCACAGTACCATATACCTGACGGTGATATTCGGTAACGGCCATAACGGGCGAGGTTTCTGTAAGACCGAAACCTTCGAGAATTTTTATGCCAAGATCGCCAAAAAACTCGCCCACGTTTTTAGGAAGGGCAGCACCACCTGAGATCATAAACTTTAACCTGCCGCCGGTTTTTTCCTTTATTTTACTGAAAACAAGTTTTTCGGCAAGCGCTTTCCTGGTACTCAGTAAAAAGCCCGGCTGTTTTCCACTTTCTTTTACCTCGCGGTAGGTACGGCCGGTTTCGAGCGCCCAGTTAAAAATTTTGGCCTTGGTACCACCAGCATCCGTACCCGATTTGATGGCTTTGTGGTGGATACGTTCCAGCAAACGCGGAACGCAGTTCATAACCGTTGGCCGTACTTCTCCCATGTTTTTTGCCAGTAATTCTAAACTCTGCGCAAAGGCAATTTTACAGCCCTGGGCACAGCATACATGATAAGTAGCGGTACGTTCGAATACGTGCGATAAGGGCAGGAAAGATAGAAAGGTTTCTGTTTCATCGATCACAGGGATCTGTTGCAGGCAAACCTTTACATTTTCTACAAAGTTGCTATGGGTAAGCATTACACCTTTTGGGGTACCCGTTGTTCCCGAAGTGTAAATAAGTGAAGATACATCATCGGGGAGGACCAGTTTTCTACACTGGTCAATTTCAGCCTTTTCGGCTGCGGTAACCTGGTGTTTAAGGGCCAGTATATCTGCAAAGCTGATTACTTCAACCTGAACATCAGCCGGGATGGTTACCTTTTCGTAGTCTTTAAAAGCAGGAATGATGTATTGCAGGGCCTTGCAGTTCGCTGCAACCTTTAATACTTTACGGTATAGAAAATTATTGCCAATTAAAATAGACTTAATGCCTGAGTCGTTTATAATATAAGCAACTTCCTGCTCAGAGAGCGTTGGGTAAATGGATACATTAATGGCCCCAATTTGCTGAATCCCCTGATCGTAATATACATACTCCGGAGAGTTCTCGATCATAAGCCCCAGCCGGTCGCCCTTTTTAATGCCTTTTTCCAGGAAAAAAGCCGAAACAGCGTCTGCTCTTTTTAGCGTATCCTCGTATGAAATTCCAACCCATTCGGTGCCTTCTTTGTGTATTAAAAAGGTTTCAGTTGGTTTATGAATGTTCTTCACTACATTTCGTAAAAGGGTAGGGACGGTCGAAAATTCATTGATTAATGGCATGTGCTTGTCTGATTTGCTTATTATTATAAACAATAATACTATTTTTTGGTTTAAAAATGCAAAGGGGCCCCGAAATTTCGGGGCCCCTTTTTAAGGTGATTGTGTATATTTTTAAACAGAGAAACTTTCTCCGCAACCGCATGAACGGCTTGCATTCGGGTTGATAAAATTAAATCCTTTTCCGTTTAAACCGTCAGAAAAATCAAGTTCAGTACCGGCCAAATAAAGAAACGACTTCATATCAAGTGCAATTTTAATGCCCTGATCTTCAAAAAACTGATCACCCGTTTTAGACTCGTTGTCGAAATCTAAATTGTAAGATAAACCTGAACAACCGCCTCCTTTAACAGAAACACGCAGAAAATAATCTGAGCCCATCTCAGCATCCTGCATCAGGTGATTTATTTTGTCTTTTGCTTTTTCGGTTATCGTTATCATAATTGTATCAATATTTCTATGCCGGGCTAAATCGCTGAAATAAACAACTCAACGCCCGTCATGGTTTTTAATGATGTGATTTTTCCAGCGCAATTGGCTCTAAACCATTTTTTACGCGGTAATCATTGATCGCAGATTTGATGGCGTCTTCTGCCAATACAGAACAGTGGATTTTTACCGGTGGTAAAGCCAGTTCTTCTACGATATCCATGTTGTCTATAGCGAGGGCCTCGTCGATGGTTTTTCCTTTTAACCATTCCGTTGCCAAAGAAGAAGAAGCAATCGCAGAACCGCAACCAAATGTTTTAAATTTGGCGTCGGTAATTACATTGTCTGCACCAACTTCAATTTGAAGACGCATTACATCGCCACATTCTGGTGCACCCACCAAACCTGTACCAACATTTTTTTCGTCTTTGTTTAGTGTACCCACGTTACGTGGATTACTATAATGATCTATTACTTTATCTGAATATGCCATGGTGTTAAGATTTTCAATTTAAGGCCAGCCTTAAATCATATTGTAAATTATATTTTTAATAGAACGTTTCCCTGTAGCTACAGGGAAACATTACTTTAAATTAGTGTTCTGCCCACTCAATTTTGCTTAAATCGACACCTTCTTTAAACATTTCCCAAAGTGGAGAAAGTTCTCTTAAGTGATTTACTGCTTTTTGAGTGATTTCAATTGCATGATCGATTTCTTCTTCTGTGGTAAATCTGCCTAACCCATAACGGATAGATGAGTGTGCCAGATCATCAGAAAGACCGAGGCTCTTCAATACATACGAAGGTTCTAAAGAAGCAGAGGTACAGGCCGAACCCGAAGAAACAGCCAGATCGCTCATGGCCATCATTAAACCTTCGCCCTCTACATATTTGAAAGAGATATTAGCCACATGTGGTAAACGATGTTGTGTATTTCCGTTTACATAACTTTCTTCCAGTTTTGTCAAGGTAGATTCCAGTTTATCGCGCAATGCAGATAAACGTTTTGCTTCACTTTCCATTTCTAAACGGCAAAGCTCACAGGCCTTACCCAAACCAACTATACCCGGTACGTTTAAAGTACCCGAACGCATACCACGCTCGTGGCCACCACCATCCATTTGAGCAGTTACTTTAACCCTTGGATTTTTTCTGCGTACATACAATACACCAACACCTTTTGGTCCGTACATTTTATGAGCCGAAAATGCCATCAGGTCAATACCGTCTGCATTTACATCCACCGGTATTTTACCAACAGCCTGTGTAGCGTCTGTCATGAATAAAGCACCATGCTTGTGCGCAATGGCCGAAATTTCTTTAACAGGCTGGATAACACCAATCTCGTTGTTTCCGTACATAATTGAAACCAGGATGGTTTCAGGTGTCATGGCTGCTTCCAGCTCGGCAAGATCAATTAAACCATCTTCCTTTACTGCAAGGTAGGTTACACGTGCACCATTTTTCTCTAAATGTTTGCAGGTATCCAACACCGCTTTATGTTCCGTAACCGCTGTAATAATGTGGTTACCTTTTTCTTTATACATCTCAAACACGCCTTTAATAGCCAGGTTATCGGCTTCGGTTGCACCAGATGTAAAAATGATTTCTTTTTCAGTACAGCCGATTAACTTGGCTACCTGCTCACGCGCATAGTCTACTCCCTCTTCAGCTACCCAGCCAAAAGCGTGGTTACGGCTTGCGGCATTTCCAAATTTTTCGGTAAAGTAAGGTAGCATTGCTTCCAGCACCCTCGGGTCAAGCGGGGTAGTTGCATTATTATCTAAATATATCGGCTGTTTCATTTTCAGTTCTCTTATTTGTACTACAAAGATACAAAAAAACTTTTCTAACAATTATAATTAATAACTATGAGCTTATAGTTAAAACCCGCATTTTTACATTCGCATAACCTTAAAGCGAATGAATCAGATAGAACACATTGGTATTGCAGTTAAAGACCTGCAACAATCCATAAATATATACGAGCAGTTGCTCCATACCAATTGTTATAAAACGGAGTCTGTTCTGAGCGAATCTGTTCATACGGCTTTTTTTAAAACGGGCACAAACAAAATTGAGCTGCTCGAGGCAACAGCACCTCACAGTGCC
>JASLGV010000259.1 GCA_030149995.1 Pedobacter sp. | reverse complement strand
GATAAATACAACATGGCTCTTTCGCAACGAAGAGCAGAGGCGGCGGTCGCTTATATTATTTCGAAAGGAATTGACCGTAACCGGATCGAAGCAAGGGGTTACGGAGAGAGCCGGTTGCTGAATAAATGTTCAAATGGTGTTTCCTGTACAGAAGAAGAACATCAGTTAAACAGGCGTACGGAATTTAAAATTGTTAAGCAGTAGTAAGACCGTAAATATATCAGAGCCCCGGCAGTTAAGCACGGGGCTTTTTTGTTTAAATATTTTTAAAAAATACGCGAAACAAGTACAATTTGTACATTTGAAATGGACCATCTGATTAAACAATGACTGGTCTTATTTAAAACATCCTGAAAATTACATTGTTGTTCAAAAATGAAAGTATTTATTAGCGGAAACATTTCCGAAAGCGGCCTTACACTACTGAAAGAAAATAATATTGAAATAACGCAATGGAAGCAACCCGTACAAATATCGCCCGGAGAGCTTATTGAACATTGCAAACAGGCAGATGCGCTGGTTAGCGTTGGACCCAATAAAATAGATGCCGCTTTTCTAAATGCCTGCAAACATTTGAAAGTAATTGCCCTGCATTCTGTTGGGTACGATCAGGTAGACCTGGAGGCAGCTAAAAAGTTGAACATTCCAATTGGAAATACCCCGGGTGTATTGAGCAGTGCAACGGCCGATACGGCTTTTTTACTGATGTTGTCTGTATCGAGAAAAGCATTCTACCTGCATAAAAAAATTATAAACGGACAATGGTTGAGCTATGACCCCACACCTCAATTGGGAATAGAGCTGAACGGAAAAACACTGGGTGTTTTTGGCTTGGGTAAAATTGGCCTTGAAATGGCCAGGAAATGTAAGGCCGCTTATAATATGGAGGTTATTTATCATAACCGGAACCGAAATGAGGAGGCCGAAGCAGAGATTGGCGCCCGTTATGTTTCCTTTGAATCACTTCTTTCGGGCAGCGATGTACTGTCTGTACATACAGCTTTAACCGAAGAAACAAGGGGACTGTTTAACATGGAAACATTTAAGCAGATGAAAGATACGGCCATCTTTGTTAACACGGCACGCGGAGCCATTCACAACGAAAAAGATTTAACAACCGCTTTAAGTGAGGGCGTAATCTGGGGTGCGGGATTAGATGTTACCAATCCGGAACCCATGCTGCCAACCAATCCGCTTTTAAATATGGAAAATGTAGCGGTACTGCCACATATTGGTTCTGCTACTGTTGAGACCAGAAGTGCCATGGCGCGTTTGCTGGCAGAGAATATTATTGCCGGATTAAAGGGCTTGCCTTTACCATATCCCGTTGGATAGAAAAAATCCGGATTTCGATGTTTTCAAAATCCGGATTTTTCCATTATTTAACCAAGTATCTAAAAACAGACCGGCCAATATTTCCGCTGCCGTCAATACCTTCTATTATAACTTTATACTGACCCCGTCCGTCGGCATTGTAAAACTCAAAAGAAGCATTACCCGTTGCATCCGTTAAAATTTTTGGATTCCAGTAAATGGTGGTACGCAGATCGTTTCTGTTTAAGCTGGCAGCCACTTCGTATTTGGGAGAATAAAACTGTTTTTCTTTGGTGTATCCCTGCGGACTAAAGGTTACTTCGTAGTTTTTAGGAAGCATATCCATCAGCTGGCTTCTCGAAATTTTTGTGCCCTTTGGCATTTTCTTTTGGTTGATTACAATAACCCCGTTTATGTTGTTTGCGCGGTTAACCAATCCAAGATCATCTTTTAAGAAAACCTCCACAGATTCAATTTCGCTGGCATTTAAGGCATTCAGCTGCCCAACATCCATCATAATCCCATTGATAAAAATACCCATCGGGATTCTTTTGCCTGCATTGTAATCGCGCGTTACATAAAAGTTATTATCCATATAAGTAACACCAGCCATCATAGATTGAAGGCAGTTAACCAATACATTACAACCCGCAAGCCGTTCGCCGCTAATTTCATGATCTGCAATCTGGCTTAAACCACTTAAAGCCGGGTAATCTTTATGGCTTACTTTTGGGGTGGCTGTACCTTTAATCGTTACGTCCTTAAGCGTATGTAAATAAGCATATTGCCTTTTGCTGTTATCCAGATAAGCCGTCATCGTACTATCTATATTTAAAACTTCCTCGGCAACGTTTGGATTTTTACCCAGACTTGGCTCTGCCACGCCATTTAAGGCAATCACCATATTTTTATAATTCGGATTGTATTTTGCCGTGATCGTTACTTTAGAAGAGTCGTTAAAAACGAGGTTTTGAAATTTAAAATTACCAACCGGATCGGTGGTACCTTCTAAATTAAAACGTTTATCCGGAATGGTTAATAAAAGCGCCCCTTTTCTAACCGGGATCCCATTACCAAGTCTTAAAACACCCGATATTTCGATCCCTTGTTCAGGTAAAAAGCTGATTTTAGGTTGTTTATTAGCGATGATATCTGCGTAAGAAAAAGTGCGGTAGCCCTGTGTTAATAATAGGTTATCAAGATCGGCCATTCTTTTAGCGTCTGAGCCATTAAAGTAATAGTTTGGTTTTTCTATATAACCCTTTAAATCGCTGCTGAGCAGAAGACCGGTTAAGATGGTACTGGCTCCATCTTCATTATAAGGAACTTTACTTTCGTCTACCACAGAAACAGAAAAATTACCTTCAGCCGGCTGACCATCTTTTTTAGCCGAAACATTAATTTTAACTTTTTTCTTAGGTCCATAGGTGGCTACCGGACTACTTAAAGCAACGGAGAGCGCATTTTTATGCTGGATAAAAGCCAGTCGCTCGCTTAAAGGCAGGCCATTTTCTGTAATCAAAGTAAACTGAACAATTCCATTCGGAAATTTCGATTTTGGAATGCTTGCAGCATATTCTTTATTGGATAAAACAGTTTGTGCAGCGTAACAAACAACACCCTTGCTCTGTGCCACCAGGTAAAGTTTTTTACCCTGGTGCTGGTCAAAAAATGCATCATTTGATAAAATCTTAACCCCGATATTTTCTGGATTTGTATTTTCTACATGGAGGGCAGCACCCGAAGAAATTGGAGCGGGTAAAGTAAAAGTTTGAGAAGATCCATCCGGATAAGTAACCAGTGCTTTGTAAGTTTTGCCATTCTCTACCGGTAAATTAAAGTTTCCCATACCCAGATGCTGTGCTGTAAAAACAGCTTGTTGTTTGCCATCATTGTCGGTAACAACTCCTTTGGCATCGATGCCAAGTCCGTCACTTTTTATCGCCTTAAAGGCAACCTTGTTGGTTAAGCCGGCAATGAGCTGGCCGCCTTCAGGGAAAAATTGTACGTCTTTATTGACAATGGCATTTTTTAATGTAAAACGGCTGTTTACAACATCCTTGTCAGCTGTATTGATGCTGGTAATGAGGTCTCCTTTCTGAAGCTGGTATTCCGCTTTTTGGTTGTTGCTCATGGAAATATTAATATATCCATTGGCATCTGTTACGCCTTTACCTTTGGCAATGGTTTCAAAGCTGGTTACTACTTTCCAGTTGACGGTTTTATTGGCATAAGGTTTATTATTGGCATCTTTAAACTGAATCCGGGCATCAATTTTTTCGAGTTTATCTGTTGAGCCATTTTTATAGGTAACATGCGTTTTTAATTCCTTGTCAATGGCTTCGCCTATATAGAAAGATTTATTATAAAATGCCGGCGATTCGAAATTGATCATCCAGGTTGTGTAAGCCCGGATGCGATAATTCCCCTGCTCGTAATTTTGTTGGTCCAGTGCAAAGTTCCCCGAAGCAGTGCCACCCACAACGGGAAGTTTTAAAGTCTGAATAAGAGAATCCCGTTGATTAATCACATCGACATAAACAATTTTACTAAGCGTAGATAAGATGTTTTGGTTTTCGGTAATATAAGCTTTAAACCAGATGGTGTCGGCTACGGCGTAATAAGGTTTATCGAAGTGTAAATAAATCTTTTCTGCCGGATAATCATTTAGCATTTTATTGGTTTTACCCACCAGCGTATTGATACTGATTGTATCAGTCTGTGCGAAAGCGGCA
>JASLGV010000251.1 GCA_030149995.1 Pedobacter sp. | reverse complement strand
CTTGCCGTATCCAACACCACCAGCCAGCATAATTACTTTATCGTAACCAAGCTTGCGTGCATTTTCTTCATGTTCAAAAGTTAAGACAGATCCGGTAATTAAAGGTTGTCCGAATTTATTACCAAAATCTGTAGCTCCGTTAGATGCTTTAATTAAAATATCCATTGGTGTCTGGTACAGCCATTGTCTTTCTTCAACACCTTTTTCCCATTCGCGGTTTTCTTCCAAACGCGAGAGGGCAGTCATGTAAACTGCGGTTCCGGCCAATGGTAAAGAACCTTGCCCACCGGCCAGCCTGTCTCTGATTTCGCCGCCCGAACCCGTTGCAGCACCGTTGAAAGGTTCTACCGTTGTTGGGAAGTTATGGGTTTCTGCTTTTAAAGAAATAACCGACTCGAAGTCTGTTAATTTGTAATAGTCTGGTTCGTCTGCACGTTTTGGTGCAAACTGTTGTACAACCGGGCCTTTAATAAAAGCAACATTATCTTTATAAGCCGAAACAATATCGTTTGGATTTTCTTCTGAAGTTTTGCGGATCAGTTTAAATAAAGAAGTTGGCTGTTCTACGCCATCAATTACAAAGGTGCCGTTAAAGATTTTATGGCGGCAGTGTTCTGAATTTACCTGCGAAAAGCCGAACACTTCTGAATCCGTTAAAGGTCTTCCCAGGTTTTTAGAAAGCTCATTTAAATAGTTTACTTCTTCATCGCTTAAAGAAAGCCCTTCTTGTTTGTTGTAAGCAGCAATATCTGTTATTTCCAGTATCGGCTCAGGTTTGATGTTAATGGTGTAAACTTCCTGATCGATGGTGTGATATTTCTGCGAAAGCATGGGATCAAAATCTGTAAAATCTTCTTTTACAATTTTAAACTCTTCAATCCTGATGATTCCCCCGATGCCCATATTCTGGGTAATTTCTACGGCATTGGTACTCCATGGAGTGATCATTGCTGCGCGGGGACCAACGAAATAACCGTTTTGAATGGTTTCCTGCTGATGCTTAGCGCCGCCAAACAGCCATTCAAGTTTTGTAATATCGGTTGAGGACAGTGCCTGTTCTGTTTGTAAAACAAAAACGGCATCAGACTGGCTTAAGAAGAAATGAATCATGCTTTTTTTTTGAAGCTGCAAATTTAAGGTTAAAATTTTAAAACGCCTACCTTCGTGGCGAATATATTCGGGTTTTTCTACATTTGACTGATCTGAATAAGATATCTTATTTTTGCGTTTAATAAAATCCGTATCATTATGCTCAAACGTATTCATCATATTGCCGTTATTTGTGCCGATTACAATCGTTCAAAAGATTTTTATGTAAATAAACTCGGACTTACCATACTTGCCGAAGTTTACCGGGAAGCCCGAAAATCTTATAAGTTGGATTTAGCTGTAAACGGTCAGTACCAGATAGAGCTTTTTTCTTTTGAAAATCCGCCCGAAAGGGTTTCAAGACCGGAAGCACGCGGATTGCGGCACCTGGCCTTTGAGGTAGATGATTTGGATGCCGAAGTTTTAAGGTTGCAGGCGCATGGAATAGAAACGGAACCGGTTCGTGTAGATGAATATACAGATAAGCGGTTTACGTTTTTTAGTGACCCGGATGGTTTACCACTCGAATTATACGAAGCATAAGAATGGGCCATGTTTTTAATTTTAAGCAGTTTGCGGTAGATCAGCAAGGTTGTGCCATGAAAATCAATACAGACGGCGTGCTGCTCGGTGCAATGGCTACTCATACTTCGCCTGTACGGATTCTGGATATCGGTACCGGTTCGGGTGTTATTGCATTGATGCTGGCTCAACGATTTAAAGATGCATTTATAGAGGCCGTAGAAATTGATGCACACAGTGCTGAAATGGCCCGGAAAAATGCACAACATGCACCTTTTAATGAGCGTATTTCTGTTTATAACAACGATTTTAAACTGTTCGAAACAACCAATCCGTATGATCTCGTAGTTTCCAATCCGCCATATTTTGTAAATGATCTTAAAAGTGCGGCCATCAGAAAGGAAATTGCACGCCATGCAAGCGACGATTTTTTCGATATGCTGGTAAGCCGTGTTGCAGGCATGTTAACGGCGGGAGGGAAGTTCTGGCTGGTGTTGCCACCCAAACAAGCAGATGAAGTAATCAGGCTTGGAACTGCTGCAGGTTTGTATCTGACCGATCGCGTTGGTTTGCATTCTGATAAGGATAAACCGGTTTTCAGACAAATTATTTGCCTGGGCAGAGAATATGGTTTAGTTAATGAGTCTGATTTTTACATCTATGAGGCTTTAAATCAGCATACAGAAGCGTACAGGAATTTGCTTAAAGATTTTTTCCTGGCCTTTTAGGTTTTATCAGTCTGTAAATCGTATTTGTGTTGAATTTATCTCCGGATCATTTGTACTTTAGTGGTGTACAAAAACCGAACAAACTGAAATGAGAAATTACCTCTGTACCCTGATGCTGTGTCTGCTTACCTTGTTTGCATCTGCACAATCAAAAAAGACCAAAACAGCAGATCCGCTTACTGGAATTGATACCTTGTTTAACCGCATCTTAAAAGATCAGCAGGTGGCTGGTTTTGCGGTAGCCGTAGTAAGTGGCGATCAGGTAATATATAGTAAGGGATTTGGATACCGGGATCTTGAAAATAAAAAACCAGTTACGCCGAATACGCTTTTTGCCATTGGCTCGAGCACAAAGGCTTTTACTTCGTCGTTAATTGGTTTGTTGGCGAAAGAAGGAAAGCTGTCGCTTGACGGGCGTGCAACCTCTTATTTACCTCAGCTGCGTTTTTTTAACGATCAGATGAACAATACCATCACCTTACGCGATATGATGTGTCACCGTACGGGTCTTTCCCGTTACGATTTATCTTGGTTTGTATTCAATACTTCCAATCGCGACAGTCTTATACAGAGGGTGCGGTATATGGAGCCTACGGCCGGTATAAGGGAAAAATGGCAGTATAACAACTTTATGTTTTTGGCGCAGGGCATGGTTGTTGAAAAGCTGACCGGAAAAACCTGGGAACAGAACATTAAGGAACGTTTTTTTGAGCCGCTGGAAATGAACCGTTCCAATACCAGCATTGCCGAACTGGAAAAAGATGCCGATGCTTCTTTACCCTATACGGTAAACAGCCTGAACGCCATTGAAAAAGTGGATTACTATAATATTGATGGGATGGGGCCGGCAGGTAGTATAAACAGCAGTGTAAATGATATGACGCATTGGCTGAAAACCTGGATAAGCGGTGGTTCTTATAAAGGAAAAGAAATTTTACCTACCTCATATGTACGAGAGGCGGCAAGTTCGCAAATGGTAATGGGTGGTGGCATGCCTGCAGAAGACCCGGATATTTATTTATCAGATTATGGCCTGGGCTGGATGATCAGTTCTTACAGGGGGCATTATATGGTGGAACATGGTGGTAATATAAATGGATTTTCGGCAAGTGTGTCTTTATTCCCGACAGATAAGCTTGGGATCGTGGTTTTAACCAATCAGAATACTTCTGGTGTACCTGAAATGGTATTGAAAAGCATTGCCGACCGGATGTTTGCTTTAAAAACCATAGACTGGAACGGAAGGGCATTAAAGGCTAAAGCGGCCGCACGTACGGCCGAGGCAAGTAAGGTTAAAAAGCAGAGCCTTACCGAGCGGATCCTTAAAACAACACCTTCGCATCCGTTAAAAGATTACGATGGGATATATGAACACCCGGCTTATGGAGCCATTAGTGTATGGGCTAAAAACGATTCGCTTTTTGCAACCATGGGAAAAGAGCGTCTTTTGCTTAAACATTATCATTACGATGTGTTCGATATCCGGTCGATCGGTAAAGATGGTAAGGTTGATACAACGGAAAGCGATCTGCGTTTTAATTTTATCGGCGGCGAAGACGGCAAAATTGAAAACCTTTCCATTCCGCTTGAGCGTGGCATGAAACCGGTTTTATTTGCCTTTAAACCGAGACCGGTAAGTTTAAGTGCAGGACTGCTGGAATCTTATGCAGGTAATTATGCAAATGGTGCAAAAGTATATTTAAAAGGGCAGGTGTTGTATGTGTCTGTACCTGGTCAGCCTGAGTACGAAACTGTTTCTATAGGTGAGCATACCTTTGATTTTAAAAAATTAAAAGGTTACCGTCTCAAATTTGAAGTAAAAGAAGAAACGGGCAAAGTACTGTCTGTTTCGTTTATACAGCCGAATGGCACATTTAAAATGGCCCGGCAAAACTAATCCTTAATTCATTGAAAAAAATAGGACTTATATCAGATACCCACGGTTATTTGGATGATGCTGTATTTAAGCATTTTGAAACCTGCGATGAGATCTGGCATGCGGGCGATTTTGGCGACAACGTAGCTGAGCCCCTGGCTGCCTTTAAGCCGTTGCGTGGGGTATATGGTAATATAGACGATAAAATTATCCGTTCCGAATTTCCGGAACATAACCGGTTTATGTGCGAAGGGGTGGATGTATGGATGACACACATTGGCGGGTATCCCGGTAGGTATAGTTCGCTTGTTAAACCTGAAATTTACACTAAGCCTCCGAAATTATTTATAACCGGGCATTCTCATATTTTGAAGGTAATGTTTGATGATAAGATCAAATGTTTGCATATAAACCCCGGGTCAGCCGGAAAACATGGCTGGCATCAGGTTCGGACTTTAATTCGTTTTTGCATTTCTGAAGAAAATATTCATACCTTAGAGGTCATAGAGTTATCGGGTAGATAATGTAAAAAATACACTAAGTATGATTTGTGGCGTTAAAACACTGGGTCAGTTTATTATTGAAAAACAATCGGATTTTCCATATGCAAAAGGAGAATTATCGCGCTTGCTGAGAGACATCGGCATTGCGGCAAAAATCGTTAACCGCGAAGTGAATAAAGCTGGATTGGTTGATATTTTAGGAGATGTTGGTACCACCAATATTCAGGGCGAAGAACAGAAAAAACTGGATGTTTATGCCAACGAACAATTCATTGCAGCCTTAACAAGCGGGGGAGAGTGTTGTATTGTAGCTACAGAAGAGGAAGATGACATTATTCACATCGATTCGCCGGTATCTAAAAATGCCAAATATATCGTTTGTATAGATCCGTTGGATGGTTCTTCAAATGTAGATGTAAATGTGGCGGTAGGCACGATATTTTCTATTTACCGCCGCAAATCTGTTGAGGGCAGGGCAACGCTGGAAGATGTTTTGCAGAAAGGTACGGAGCAGGTAGCCGCCGGATATATTATTTATGGTTCCTCAACCATGCTGGTATACACAACCGGTAAAGGTGTAAATGGTTTTACGCTCGATCCCTCCA
>JASLGV010000250.1 GCA_030149995.1 Pedobacter sp. | reverse complement strand
ACACGTATTTCCTGCCCGGTTAAATTTAAAAAGGTAAACGTAGCTTCATCTGTAGCGTTTAGGATGCCCAAACCCTTTAAAAGTAAAGGATTGTTGAGGTTATTTAAAAGTCCAACCTCAAAATAGGATTTATTTTCCTGTAGGATTATCTGTTTAAAACGTTCTTTTATGGAGCTTAAGGCAACGCCGTTAATGGCAATAAGTTCAGATTCCAGCAGATTCGAATGTACAGTGTCTATTCCAGTTACAAAGATGCCTTCTTTAAAAATATCGAACCGGATGGGCAGTATCTGGGTGTAGGGTGGTTCTATTCTGGTGTGTTCATCACCAATAGACACCATCAGTTTAAAAAGTGCTGTGGTAAACGTTTCGTAATTTAATTCGTTTACCTTGCTTTTAATATCGTCTATTTTATGTTCAAAATCCGGTTTACTAATCTTTAAAAACAGGTTTTTATGCTTTTGGGGCAGGGTATCTTTAAGATAATCGAGGTCCTTTAAGAAATCAGCACCCGACGGTACCTGAGCAAATGCAGGTTGTAGTAAAAGCAGTAGAAATATGGATAATATATGCCTCTTCATTCGTTTGGTGTTTTAGGGAATAGACAATTTAGAAATTAACAAGTTGCATTCATTTTTTTTAAATATAATAAATCAATAAGCACACTTATTTTTTCAATTTATAAACGTTCTATATTTGAAATAATCCGCCCAACGTTATTTAAATCATAAAGGCTTTAATCATTATGAATTATATTTGTTACAATTCAAAAATCTGAGTATATGGATGATTTCTTAGCTGCCCGTTCTCAAATGGCCCTTTCGCTGGGCTTTCACATTGTTTATGCCTGTATTGGGATGGTGATGCCGTTTTTTATGGCTGTATCTCATTACAAGTGGCTTAAAACCAATGAAGAGGTTTATAAAAATTTAACCAAGGCCTGGAGCAAGGGCGTGGCAATTTTCTTTGCCACCGGAGCCGTTTCGGGTACCATGCTGTCGTTTGAACTTGGTTTGCTCTGGCCAAAGTTTATGGAACACGCCGGTCCCATCTTTGGAATGCCTTTCTCGCTCGAAGGAACGGCCTTTTTTATAGAAGCCATTGCCCTGGGGTTCTTTTTATATGGATGGGATAAACTTAATAAATGGTTTCACTGGTTTACCGGAATGGTGGTGGGCGTTAGCGGACTTGCTTCTGGTATTCTCGTGGTGGCTGCCAATGCCTGGATGAACAGTCCGGCAGGATTTGATTTTGTAAACGGACAGTACCTGAATATCGATCCCATGCGGGCCATGTTTAACGCAGCCTGGTTTTCGCAGGCACTTCACATGTGCCTGGCTGCCTTTACAGCAACCGGTTTTGCGGTGGCCGGCGTGCATGCCTTAATGATTTTAAAAAACAGCAACACAGACTTTCATTTTAAAGCTTTTAAGATAGCGGCCATCTTTGCCTGTGTAGGCGCCGTATTACAGCCCCTTAGCGGCGATATCTCTGCTAAAGATGTAGCAAAGCGCCAGCCAGCCAAACTGGCGGCTATGGAGGCGCTGTATAAAACTGAAAAGCCGGCACCTCTGCTCATTGGTGGTATTGTAAACGAAAAGGAAAAAAAAGTAACCATGGCCATACCGGTTCCGGGGGCATTGAGCTTCCTGGCACATGGCGATTTTAAGGCAGAAGTTAAAGGATTGGACCAGATACCGGAAGAGCTGCATCCACCGGTAGCGGTTACGCATTATGCTTTTCAACTGATGGTGGGAATTGGTACCTTGCTGATGCTGGTGGCCATCCTTTATTTTGTGATGCTCTTTAGAAAAAAGGCTGTGATCGAAAAGCGCTGGCTTTTAAAACTGTTTGTATATGCCATTCCACTCGGGTATATCGCACTGGAAGCCGGCTGGGTGGTAACAGAAGTTGGAAGACAACCCTGGATTATTTATGGCATTATGAAAACCAAAGATGCGGTAACGCCGATGCCGGGAGTGGCTTACTCGTTCTATATTTTTACGGCCATATATGTTTCACTGAACATCATTGTTATTTTTCTTTTATACCGGCAAATCAAAATGGTACCTGTATTGTATAACAAACCTTCGTCTAAAACCCTTAAAGAAGCATAGCCATGGAATACGTTGTAATTACTTTTTTATGCTTAGGCATACTCCTATATTTTCTGCTTGGTGGTGCCGATTTTGGTGCCGGGATCATCGAATTGTTTACTTCCCATAAAAACAGGCTTAGAACGCGTAATACCATGTATCAGGCCATTGGCCCGGTATGGGAAGCCAACCACATGTGGCTGATTATTGCGATTGTAATTTTATTTGTCGGCTTTCCGCACATTTACAGCACCATGTCTGTATACCTGCATATTCCACTGGTTATTATGTTGATTGGTATTATTGCAAGAGGAACAGCCTTTGTTTTCAGGCATTACGATGCGGTACAAGATAATATGCAGGAAGTGTATAATAAGATTTTTGTGTATTCGAGTTTTATTACGCCCTTATTCCTGGGCATTATTGCCGGTAGTGTTATTTCCGGCCATATTGATACACAGGCTACAGATTTTCTTTCTGCTTATGTATACAGCTGGTTAAACTGGTTTTCGGTTTCGGTAGGATTGTTTACCGTTGCCTTATGCGGTTTTTTGGCAGCCATTTATCTGATTGGCGAAAGCCGCGAGCAACACGATAAAAAACGTTTTATAAAAAAGGCTAAATTTATGAACATTGCAGCCGTTGTTTTCGGCTTTATGGTTTTTATGGCCGCCCAGCAGGAAAACGTACCGCTTGTGGCCTGGGTTTTTAAAAATGAAGTTGGCTTATCAGCTGTTGTGCTGGCCAGTTTATCGCTGTTGCTGCTCTGGTATCTGCTGCTGAAAGGAAAAACCAGGGTGCTGCGCATTCTGGCCGGATTTCAGGTGACCATGATCCTGCTGGCCATCAGTTATGCGCATTTCCCTAATTTTATCCGGTTAAAAAACGGCGATGCGATCTCACTCTTTACCAGCATGGGCCCTGATAAAACCATTTATAGCCTGGGCCTGGCTTTGTTGCTGGGAAGTGTACTGATTTTACCGTTTTTAGGGTATCTGTTCTACAAATTTCAGCAGAAAGAAGAATAACCTTTGTTCAGAGGAGCGGAGGCGGGGCAGATGATTAAATATCGTATTCGATCTCGCCTAAATAATGCAACTGAAAAGAGGTTCTGTTAACAGAGCGTGGTTTTTCAATTTCGCTCTTATTTACAAAAACAAGGGCATTAATGTGCCCGATTCCCTGTTCCTGTATGTACTTTTCGAGTGCAGGAAACCACTTTTCTGCATAAGAATAGGTGCCGAATTTTTTTTCTAAAGAATCTTTACCGTTCTCAAAACCATATTCCATAAAGTCGTGGTCGATCCAGCTTTCAGATTGAGAGGCGGCGAAACTGGAAACATAACTGTTTGGGCCAGGTTCTTCTTCATTATAGTAGTTCAGGTCTTCTTCAAAGAAATCAAAAAAGGTATCTTCATCCTTAAAATGCCCAACCCAAAAATGACAGGTTTCTCGTTCCATAAGTAGTGTTGTTTAAATGGCAAAGATAGCCTTTACTTTTGGTATCTGCCAGGCTAAAACGGCTATTTGCTTTAGGTGGATGAGATTTTAGACTTTATCAGAACCTGGCGATAACCGGGTGTTGTTCAGAAAAAAAGGTACTTATATACAAAAACCTGCACACTTCAGGGAGACCGGAATCCTTGCCGTTTTTAGCCGGCAACCGGTACATCCATCTGGTTGTGCAGGTTTTATAAAGGTCGAATGCTTATTTTTTAGTCAAGACCGCCTTTTCTGATGGCTTTTTTCTGTTCAGGCCAGGGAACTTGTTTACCTGTACGCTCGTTAACCGGTAATTCGGTGCTTTTTTCGTTTGAAAACTTTTCAGGGTCTTCGCTGGCCATGTATACTAAAATAGCGGCTAAAATTACATTGCTTCTGATCTCGTCAAAAACAAGTTTATCGTAGCTGTCTCTGTTGGTATGCCAGGTATATGTTCCATAATCCCAGCTGGTAGAGCTTAAAGAAAAACCAGGTGCACCTACAGCCACAAAAGAAGCAAAGTCTGAACCGCCGCTTCCCGGGATACCAGGGAAACTGGTTTTGATCTGATTTTTAATGGTATCTGGCACCTTGGATAACCACCTTGTTATAAATTCCTTTGCCTTGGCAAAACCTTGTCCTGATATATTTACGACTCTTCCGGTTCCGTTATCCTGGTTAAACAAGGCCTGTAAGTTGTTCACCACTTCCGGATGATCTTCTACGAAAGCTCTTGAACCGTTT
>JASLGV010000224.1 GCA_030149995.1 Pedobacter sp. | reverse complement strand
TGTTCTTCTTTTGGTAAATACCATTCCCAGGCTTGAATACCACCTTCCAAATCCAATATGGGGCCATTCTGAAACTCATTCCAGGAAGAAGTTTTTAAAGCATTATCGGTAACCGGATAAATCAGCAGTTGTAAACAGACTTTTTTTCTAAATTTCCTGGTAACCGTTGCAGCGAGTGCAGCACCCGCACTGTCGCCGGCTATTGTTATTTTACGGGCATCGATGCCAAGTGTAGAGGCATTCTCTATAATCCAGTTTGTGGCAAACTCGCAATCGTGTAAGCCCGAAGGAAAAGGATGTTCGGGCGCAAGCCGGTAGTCTACCGAAATGAGGAGGGACCGGGATAAATTGCTGAGCTGGCGCAAGGGCGTATCGTGTGTTTCAAAACTGCCTGCGCTAAACCAGCCTCCATGAAAATAAATAATTACCGGCAATTCCTGTTTATTGTTCGGACGATAGATCCGCAGGTTTACCGGATGCCCGTTGTTGGATAATTGCTCCGCACTGATTTGAAAAACAGCTTCTTTTTCCCCACCCAGGGGAGAAAATTTTTCGTAAACAGCCCTGTGGGTTTCCCAGGGATTAGGGTACGCTGGCACCTCAATATCTTGAATGTATGCCAGTACTTTTTGTACTTGGTCTGATAATATCATGACTATATTCTTTTAAAATAGGTCGCAAATTTATCAGCCAATCCTTATTTTTGCATGGTACACGTCTAAATGTATGGTACGGACAAATTTGTAAGTAATGGGAAAGAGAAAAGAAAATTCAACCAATATGCAGAATGAGAAATACATTACAGAATGTAACCTCTCTTATGCTGTATGCAAAATTGGCGGCCGCTGGAAATTACTGATCCTTTGTAAACTGGAAGATGGTAAATTACGTTTCAGTGAACTGCGCGATAAAATTGGGGGCATTACCGAAAGAATGCTGACACTGCAGCTGCGCGAGCTGGAAAAGGCAGGCTTGGTTAAGCGAACCGTTTATGCTGAAGTGCCACCCCGTGTAGATTATACGCTAACGGATATTGCATTGGAATTAATTCCCATCTGGCGGTTGCTGGAGGGATGGGGAGCAAAACACAAATTGCTCATTAACGAGCCGGCACTCGAAGAACAGGTTTAACCATTTAACACAAAATTTTATAAGCTTTTTATAAAATTCTGTAAAAGGCTCCGCCCAATTCTCTTTTATCTTTGCGGTTAATCCCTTAGCAATACGCTAAATTTTAGTGCATGTTGGTTTAACCATGAAAAAGATTACAGTCCTTTTATTGATTTTACTGTACGTTGGTACATCCAGCGGGGCTGTTGTGCGCTTTCATTATTGCATGGGGCAGCTTGTAAAACTGGGCATTGGGCTGTCTGATAAAGGTGGTTGTACCCTTTGTAGCAGTCCTAAAAAAACTTGCGAAAAATCCTGCTGTAAAGACGACTATAAACTCGTTAAGACAGATAAATCGCAAAAAGTATATCCAAACAATTTTCAGTTTGAGCAGGTTGCGGTGGTTCTGTATCCGAAGCAAACCAGTTTTGCTGTGCATGTTGCCATCCCGGTTGAAACGGGCAAGGCGTCTTTGAGCAATGCACCCCCATCGGTAGAAGATACCCATCTCTTTATCCGCAACTGCGCTTATCGAATTTAAAATTCCGCTTTTTCCTGTCCTGCACATTCGTGTACGGCCATAGCCTGGCTATTCGCCATCATTTTTATATCCATTTCTTTTTTAAACCATTTTTAAGATGAAATCATTTAGATTTTTCGCAGTGGTCGTATTGACCATGTTGGGCAGTGCTGTATTTGCACAGTCAAAAACAGATCGCATTAAAGTATCGGGCAATTGTGGGATGTGCAAACAACGCATCGAAACAGCCCTGAAAGTTCCCGGTATTACAGCAGCAGAGTATGATGTAAAAACGAAATTGCTAACCCTTCGTTACGATGCTGCAAAACTGAACCTGAACCAGGTGGAGCAAATGGTTGCTGCTGCGGGGCACGATACCCCCAATTTCAAAGCCACAGACGCCGCATATTCAAAACTTCACGATTGCTGCAAATACGAGCGTGAAAGTAAATCAGTAAAGGCAGATCAGAATCATTAACCCATCCCGCACCCCGTATGCGGGTGCAGGGCTTTGATAAAAATAAAATGGTACATAAAATTATAGAATGGTCGCTCAAAAACCGCTGGATCGTGTTGCTGCTGGCAACAGGTTTGTTTGTTTGGGGCGTACTGGCTGTTAAGAAAAACCCCATCGATGCCATACCGGATCTTTCAGAAAATCAGGTCATCGTATTTACAGAATGGATGGGCAGATCGCCGCAGTTAATAGAAGACCAGGTTACCTATCCACTGGTTACAAACCTGCAGGGATTGCCTAAAATTAAATATGTAAGAGCAACTTCCATGTTCGGAATGAGCTTTATCTATGTCATTTTCGAAGATAATGTGGATGTGTATTGGGCAAGAGCGCGTGTATTGGAAAGATTAAGTACGGTAAGCCGGGCATTACCCACAGGTGTTTCTCCGCAACTCGGGCCCGATGGTACAGGCGTAGGACACATTCTTTGGTATACGCTGAATGCCCCGAACACAGATTTAGGCGAACAGCGCGCCATCCAGGACTGGTATGTGAAATTTGGATTACAGAATGTGCCGGGCGTGAGTGAAATTGCCTCTTTTGGCGGCTTTCAAAAACAATATCAGATTGCACTGGATCCGAATAAGTTATTGTATTACAAGTTAACGGTACCAGAAGTTATTGCAGCCGTCAGATCCAACAACAATGAATCGGGCGGACGGAAATTTGAAATGAGCGATATCGGGTACATCATCAAAACGTCCGGTTACCTGAAATCGCTTCAGGAGATTGGCGATATCCCGGTTAAAAATCAAAATGGTACGCCCATTCGCGTATCAGACGTGGCTAAGGTACAGATGACCGGCGAAACCAGGCTTGGAATCTTTGATCAAAACGGCGAAGGGGAGCGTGTTGGTGGAATTGTGGTGATGCGTTATGGCGAAAATGCAGCCGAGGTTATCAAGAATGTGAAAGCCAAAATGAAAGAGATATCCAAAGGTTTACCGGCGGGTGTAAAGTTTGATATTGTGTACGACAGGGGTCAGCTGATCCAGGAATCGGTAGACTCCATTAAAAATACACTTATCGAAGAAATGGTTGTGGTATCACTGGTGGTTATCATCTTCTTATTTCACTGGCGCAGTGCGCTGAGCATCATCATCCAGATACCGATAACCATTGCCACCAGTTTTATCCTGCTCGATGCATTTAACATCTCTTCAAACATTATGTCGCTAACCGGTATTGCACTGGCAATAGGGGTTATTGTAGACAATGGAATTGTGATGAGCGAAAATGCTTATAAACACCTGGCAGAACGGTACGAACAGTGGCAACAAGAACAAGAAAAGACACAAGAGTTATGAAAACCTGGTTTAAAAAAATATTTAAAAAACAACCCGGCTGGATATCTGAAGAAGAACGGTTGAAGGTAATTGAGCGATCCAGTAAACAGGTATCGAGAGGGGTATTCTTTGCTACGGTGATTATTATAACCTCTTTCCTGCCGGTGTTTATGTTAACCGGACAGGAAGGGAAGTTATTTCATCCGCTGGCTTATACCAAAACATTTATTCTGATTGTAGATGCCCTGCTGGTACTTACACTGGCACCGGTTTTAATTTCCTTTTTTATGAAAGGTAAATTCAGACCAGACAATGCCAACCCGGTAAACAGGTTTCTGGAGAGATACTACGAGCCTGTTATCAGGACAGTACTGAAATGGCGCAAAACAACCATTGCTGTAAACATCCTTGCTTTGTTAATTACCATTCCGTTGTTAAAGAACCTGGGGAGCGAGTTTATGCCACCACTGGATGAGCAGAGCATTCTTTTTATGCCTGTTACCTTGCCCGATGTATCGAATAATGAGGCAAAGCGCATTTTACAGGTACAGGATAAAATCATCAAATCTGTACCCGAAGTAGACAAGGTTTTGGGAAAAGCCGGGCGTGCCAGCACCGCAACCGATAACTCGCCCATCAGCATGATTGAAACGATCATTATGCTGAAACCCAAAACAGAATGGCGCAAAGGAATAACCAAAAAAGACATCATCAACGAGCTGGATAAAAAACTTCAGATCCCGGGTGTGGTTAACGGTTGGACACAACCGATCATCAACCGGATCAATATGCTTGCAACTGGTATCCGTACAGATGTGGGGATTAAGGTTTTTGGTCAGAACCTCGATACGCTGGCAGCTGTATCAGAAAGGGTAAAGCTGGCACTGGAGGGAACCAAAGGTATTAGTGATTTATATGTAGATCCCATTACCGGTGGCAAATATTTATCCATTGATGTAAAACGTGCCGAACTGGCCCGTTACGGATTAACAGTAGACGATATTAACCAGACCGTTGAAACGGCTTTAGGCGGTGCCACCATTGGAAATACCATCGAAGGCCGTCAGCGTTTTTCCATCAGCGTGCGGTTGGCACAAGAATTCAGAAACAGTGTGGAACGCATCAGGCGAATACCCGTACAATCAGCCAGCATGGGCGAAATCCCATTGTCTGCTGTAGCCGATATCCGTTTTGAAGATGGCCCTCCAATGATTAATTCTGAAAATGCCCTGCTAAGAGGCGCGGTGATGTTTAACGTAAGAGACCGGGACCTGGGCAGTACCGTTAAGGAAGCCATCGATAAGCTAAATAAAAGCAATGGTATACTGCCCGAAGGCTATTTTCTGGAATGGAGCGGTCAGTATGAAAACCTGATCCGAGGCGAGCAAACGCTGATGTGGATTGCGCCGATTGTGCTTTTGGTTATATTTTTCTCCCTGTACTTTGCTTTTAAATCGCTGAGAGAAGCTTTCTTAAGTCTGATTACAGTTCCGTTTGCTTTAATAGGAGGCGCTTACATCATCTATTTCTGGGGTGTTAACCTGTCTGTAGCTGTTGCCGTAGGCTTTATTGCGTTGTTTGGAATTGCTGTAGAAACCGGTATTGTAATGGTTATCTACCTAAATGATGCCATGGGCCAACTGATTAAGCTGAAAGGCAATTCGAGCGAAACCATTACCAAAGAAGATCTTCGGGAGTACGTAATCAGAGGTGCTGCCAAACGGTTACGTCCTAAACTGATGACGGTATGTGTGTCTCTTTTTGGCCTGATACCGGTTTTATGGGCTACCGGTGTGGGATCGGATGTGATGCAACCAATTGTACTTCCTATGATTGGAGGGGTTTTAACCTCATCTACGCATATTTTACTGGTTACACCGCTCATCTTTTTGATGTCGAAAGAATATGAATTAAAGAAATATGGAAAACTGGAGGTACACGATGTGCATCATTAAAAAAATTGGAATACTATTGGTGCTTATGCCTTTTCAGCTTTTGGCACAACAGCGTCCGGTAAGTTTAGATACCATTCTGAGCCGGATTGAACGGAACAATCTTTTGCTGCAAACCTATGCGCTAAAAGCAGAGAGCTTTAAGCATAAGGCAAAAGCAGGAACAGCCTGGATGGCCCCAATGGTTGGAGCAGGAACTTTTATGACACCCTATCCCGGAGCCGAAACTATGGATCAGCGCGATAAGGGCTCGATTATGTTTCAATTGGAACAGGAAATCCCCAATCCTGCCAGGCAGCAGGCACAAAAGCGCTACATAGAATCGAAAGCGATCGTTGAGCTAACCGGAAAAGATATTGCATTAAACGATTTAAAAGCGCAGGCAAAGCGTTTGTATTATACCTGGATTGTAGCCAGTCAGCGCATAAAAGTGTTACAGGAAAGCGACAAAATTATGCAAATGGTGAAAAAGATTGAGCAGATCCGTTATCCTTACAATCAATCTCAGCTGTCGGGTGTATTCAGGGCCGATGCCAGGATAGAAGAGAACCGGAACATGATTCGGATGCAGCAGGGTGATATTGCAAAAGCAAAAGCCTGGCTCAACAGCCTGATGAACTTGCCTGGTAATCAGGCACTCCAGATTGATACGCTTTTTACACCTGATTTTTATACCGAAAGTACACTCGATACTGCTTCTCTTGCCGATAAGCGTAAAGACATTTTACAGATGGAACAAAACATCCGTTCGATGAAACTGGGCATAACCGCTATGAAAGCACAGGCAAAGCCTGATTTTAAGATCCGGTTTGACCACATGTCGCCCTTGAGCAAAATGATGCCCCAGGCTTACAGTTTAATGGGGATGATTAGCATCCCGATTGCGCCATGGTCTTCAAAAATGTACAAATCGGAAGTTAAAGCCATGGATTACGAAATTCAGGCAATGGAAAAAGAACGGGCAGGTATGCTGCAGGAAACCCAGGGCATGCTTTATGGGATGCAGTACGAAATTGGCTCCATGAAGAAAAGAATTGCCGCGATGGAAGAGACCATTGTACCGGCACTGAAAAAGACAATGGATGCCGATTTCCTGAATTATCAGGAGAATAAACTGCAACTCCCGGCCGTAATCAGTTCCTGGGAAGCACTGGTTATGATGCAGAATACGGTACTGGACGAAAAAATGAAGTTATATCAAATGATGGTTGATTATGAAAAGGAATTATATCGTTAGGCTGTTCATATTCCTGACCGTAGCAGGGCTGGTCGCTTGTCAGAACAAAAAAACAGAAAACCATTCAACTGCCGGCACACACGCAAAAAGAGATACAAGTCTGAATGATCTGGTAAAACCTGTAAACGAGCAGGTGGTTGCGAATGTGCCCACCATACAGGCAAAGAAAGGATCGGGCATCTACGTACGTGAAGTACAGGGCAGGGTAACTTACGATACACGAAACCAGGTTGTTTTGGCCAGCCGTGTTTCCGGACGTATCGAGAAACTGTACATCAGATACAATTATCAGCAGGTTAAAAAAGGCCAGCTGATCCTGGAATTATACTCGCCCGATCTGGCGGCTGCACAGCGCGAATTGCTGATGATACAACGCGGGGGAAACCAGGATCAGATGCTCGGACCTGCCCGGCAAAAGTTAATGCTGCTGGGGATGAATCCGGCTCAGATTAACAACCTGATCCGTACCGGACAGATTTTATACAGAATACCTGTTTACAGCAATGCAAACGGATATATCCTGGAAAAACAAACTTCGTCAGGTCCGGTACAAACAACTGCAATGCCACCATCGGCGGTTTCAGCAGGTATGGATGAGATGGCTTCGGCTGGAGATGTACCTGTTGCACAGTCTGGTGCCACATTGGCAAATTCGCCGGTGTTGCTGCGCGAAGGTCAATACCTGAGTGCCGGGCAGAATATTTTTACGATTTACCGCAAAGGAAACCTGGTGGCAGAATTTTCACTTACACCAGAAGTTGCCTCGCAATTGGGTAAGGATGCAAAAGTGATTATAGAAAGAACAGCTCATAAAGAAGAAAGTACAACCGGAAAAATCGGGCTGATACAACCTGTATTTAATGCAGGTGAGAATTTTGTACTGGCACGGGTTTACCTGCCTCAAGGCGGGCTGCAGGTTGGCGAACTCGTAACCGGTCAGTTTCCATTTCTAACCAAAAGCGGATACTGGTTACCAAAAGAAGCAGTACTTTCTACCGGAAACCAGTCGGTTGTTTTTAAAAAGACAGGTAAAGTTTTTATACCTCAAATTGTAAAAACCGGCATAACACAAAACAACCAGATTCAGGTATTGGAAGAGCTGAGCGGCTGGGAAATAGCCGGCAATGCCTACTACCTCATCGACAGTGAAAGTTTTATAAAAACACAAAACAAAGGAGATTAATCAAATGGAAAGAAAAGAATTCATCAGGAAGTTTGCAATTGCAGCGTTAATGCCTTCTTTGTTTGTTGCGGCCTGCACCGGTGGGGATAAAACAGGAAAAAAAGCCGATGGTAAAATCCAGACGTATACCTGTCCAATGCACCCACAAATTGTACAGGATAAACCCGGTAGCTGCCCGATTTGCGGCATGGATCTGGTTCCTTTTGAAAAAAATGCCGCACAGGCGGGATTAAACCTCGACGAAAGCCAAATGGCTTTGGCAAATATCAGTACGGCAACCATCGGTTTAAATGGGATTGAAACTTATAAACAGCTGAATGGGCGATTGGTGGTTAACCCGGATGGAACAGCGTATATATCGAGCAGGGTGGCCGGCAGACTGGAACGTTTGTATGTGCGCCAAACCGGCGAGCGGATTACAAAAGGAAGCCCCTTATACAAGATCTATTCAGAGCAGCTGCTTACCCTTCAAAATGAATACTTGCTGGCTTTGGAGCAGGTGGCTCAATTTCCGAACGACCAGATTTTTATCAGCTTACTGAAATCATCTAAACAAAAACTGAGCCTTTACGGTCAATCCGAAAGTCAGATCAGTAAGCTTGGTTCCGTAAAAAAAACAGACCCCTATATTACGTTTACAGCACCTGCAACGGGTACGGTGGCCGAGCTTCCGGTAACAGAAGGCCAGTATGTAGCAGAAGGAACAGCGCTGATGCGCCTGGAAGGTTACCAGTCTTTATGGGTTGAGGCTGATATTTATCCTTCAGAAGCCGGAAGCATAAAAGAAGGACAGCAGCTTAAAGTAGTGGTTAACGGCTGGGAAGATCAGCCGCAAATGATGACCGTAAAGTTTATCAATCCTGAGCTGAATGCCGGTTCACAGGTTATCCAGCTAAGGGGCTCCATTCCCAATCCAAACAATCAGTGGCAGCCAGGTTTACAGGCCAATGTATTTGTACCCACAGGCAGTAAAGGCAGTGTTATGAGCCTTCCGGTTGATGCGGTGATCCGGGATGGTAAAGGGGCACATGTATGGATCGAAAAATCGAAGGGCACGTTTGAACCACAAATGGTAAAGACCGGTTTGGAAAGTTTTGATGCGGTAGAAATTAAGGCGGGGTTAAAAGCCGGCGACCGCGTGGTGATAAGTGGTGCTTATTTGCTGTATAGCGAGTATATCCTCAAAAAAGGCAAAAATCCCATGTCAGAAATGAAAATGTAAAACAAAATCAGATACAATTAACAAGATGAAAACAGGCGTAAAGTGTATTTTTTTATTGGCAGCGGCAGGACTGATGGCCGCATGCAGCAACCATTTAAAACCAGAAGAAGACCACGAAGGGCACGACCATCAGGAGGTGGTAAGTGCCTCAAAAAACACTGCGGTGACTTTGAAAAACGATCAGTTGAATGCAGTATATCCGCACTACAATCATTTAACCACGGCACTTATCAATGGCGATGCCGCTGAAGCAAAAGTGGCGGCCTCGGCCATTGAAATCGGTGCGAAGCAACTCGAGGGTGGTACCGCTTTGGAACGTGCTGCCGCCCGGATTACCGAAGATAAAAAACTCGAATCGCAAAGAGCAACGTTTGCCGCGCTGAACCGTGAATTTATTGCCATGCTGAAAAAAACAGGCCTGGAAAGTGGCGAACTTTTTGTTGCACACTGCCCAATGGCTTTACATGATAAAGGAGCTGATTGGGTAAGCAACAGCAAGGAAATCCGCAATCCCTATTTCGGAGAAAGCATGTTAACATGCGGCAGCGTAAAAGAAACCATTAAGTAATCAAATTTGTACCATTTCTGGCGCTGTTGTATTGATTTATAACAGCGCTGGTTGCCTGCTTGTTAACTGGAATTATATAACAATTAAAAAGAATTATATAAGCCGGTTGGCAGGTGCTTGTGGTAAATTTGAATTGTCATGAAAAGTAAAGCTGTTTTTTTATTGGTGATATTTTTGCTTCATACCATTGTTGGGTTTGGCTGTGTAATAAGCATGGAAACACATAAACATGGAATAAACCATAACCATCCGGAAACAGCTCATTCTATGCATCACCATGTACAACTGCACCAGCACCAGGCTGGTGCTGTGTCAGATCTCCGTTATGCTGAGCAGGATCTTTGCTGTAAAGTGCTTGTAAACGATCTTGTTACCCAAAGCAAGTTACTGCCTGAGGCCGGTAAAGCAGAACTTGTTTTACCTGTTATGTGGCTGCCGGATTATGCTTATGTGTTGCCCATCCGGGCAGCCGAAGGTACGCTTATGCGGGTGGTTGGTGCAGGTACAAGGGCACATGTGGCCAATCAGGACATTCGCATCCGCATTCGGAGTTTTCAGATATAAAATTTAATGTAAAAGGCGGTGAGCAGCATTTAAGCGCATCGCAGCAGAATAATTATGAACCGGCACAGAGAAACTGTGTCTAAGAATTACCCACACATTAAATTGATTACATCATGAAAAAGATATTTTTATTGGTTGCATTTATCGTAACAATATGGATTAAACCCGGATTTGCACAAAGCAGCGAGACCCAAAATTTGTTAAAGACTTATTATGGCATTAAAGATGCACTGGTAAACAGTGATGCCGCCGCTGCCTCGACCCAGGCAAATGAATTTTCAAAAGCCCTGGGCAGCATAGATATGAAAAGTTTGCCGCAGGCAGACATGAAAGCCTGGATAGATGTTCAGCATGCACTTGCAACAGATGCGAAACACCTTGCAGAAACCCAGGATATTGCACAACAGAGAACTTATTTTGCGAGTTTTTCATCAAACCTTTTTGCACTGGCTAAAATTGTGAAGCTCAGTAAAGAACCCATTTATTACGATTACTGCCCTATGAAAAAGAGTTACTGGCTTTCTGAACAGGCTGTAATTAAAAATCCTTATTTCGGTAAGCAAATGTTATCCTGCGGAGCAGTAAAAGAAACATTAAAGTAATTCTTTAGTTTTTGTACAGCTTTTGTCTGAAAACCTGACCTGTATGAAGCATTTTTGATTTAATTAATAAAATATAGCCGTAACGCAATGCACAGTATACTGCTGGTATGGCACTTTAAATAAAGAACAATGAAAATATTAATCTATAGCCTGGCCTTTTCCTTACTCTTTTTGGCCGCATGTTTTGGTGGCAATAATAAAACACAAAGTCCTGGTTCGGCCAACCCGGCAATAACGGGGTCTGTGGCTTCCGCAACTTCGGCAAAAGGTACTTCTGTTTCGGGGATATTAAATGCATATCTTAAATTAAAAAATGCCTTTACCATTGATAACGACCGTGATGCTGCTGCCGCCGGAAATGAAATGGTAACTGAATTTGCCCGTTTTGACTACAAATCCTTAACACCGGCACAGGAAAAAGTTTATAAAGATATTTACGATGATGCCAAAGAACATGCCGAACATATTGGTGCCAATACCGGAAACATTGCGCACCAGCGCGAACACTTTGAGCTGTTGAGCAAAGATATTTATGATCTGGTTAAACTAATGGGTACAGATAAACCTTTATATGTAGATCATTGCCCGATGTATAATAACAACAAAGGTGCCATCTGGTTAAGTGAAGAGCAGAAAATTAAAAATCCTTATCTTGGAAAAGCCATGCCTGCATGTGGCACCGTTCAGGAAGAAATAAAATAAAGACCATGAGCGGCGTAAAAATAATCCTTACAGGGTTATTGGCCATTTTTTTAATGATCCAGTTTGTACAACCTGCTCGTAATACAAGTGGGCAGGTTGTTCCGAACGACATCTCTAAAGTAGTTGCCATGCCAGATAAGGTACAAGGAATTTTGAAAAGGGCCTGTTACGATTGCCACAGCAACCATACCAATTATCGCTGGTATGCGTACATACAACCTTTGGGTTGGTTTATAGAGGCACATGTAAAGGCAGGTAAAGAAGAACTGAATTTCAATGAATTCGGAACATATAAAGCCAGAAGGCAGCAGAGTAAATTACAGGCAATAGAAAATAGTTTAGAAGCTGGTAGCATGCCGCTGTCTTCTTACATACGAATGCATAGAAGCGCTGTTTTAAGTGTGATGGAAAAACAGGAGGTACTTAACTGGGTTCAGCATTCGAAAGATGGTTTAAATAAATCGTTAACAAAGATTTAATCAGGGAAGTAAGCAACAAATTGATGCTTATAATGTATATAACCTAACGGTTACAGATTTACACCCGGTTAAAAATTAAATTGCAGTACGATGAAAAAGATATTAACGGCTTTCTTATGGTTCTTTTGTACGGCTGCTGTAGCCCAGGATATGGGAGGCATGCAAATGGATGCCACCATGCCAAATGCAAATAAAGCCAAAGCAAACCTTGGCCCGGTAAAAACGGTTGACAGTCATTTGCCACCCCGTACGGTCCGGTATGATCTATATATTGCCGATACAACCGTAACTTATGGGAAGAAAAAAATACGTGCCATTGCAGCAAACGGGCAAATTCCGATGCCAACTTTAACTTTTACCGAAGGGGATACCGCTTTGATTTATG